>DBFXIC010000424.1:0-3517 GCA_048455095.1 Anaeromassilibacillus sp. | reverse complement strand
CCCTATCATACGCCGGTTCGGCAAATTTTGTCAACTTTATTCGCCTTCGATCAGATATTCATAAGAAACATCAAAGACTTTTCTCAGAGCTTTCAACTCAATATCGGTGACATACCGCTTATTGGTTTCGATTCTTGTGATGACATTTTTATCCATATCGATCCCAACCAATTGAAGCTGATGCGCGAGATCGCGCTGCGACCATTTTCTACCTTTTCTCAATGCAATCAGCCGTTCTGAAATCAAATTTCGCTTTCCGTTTTCCTCGCAGGGCCTTGCCATCTGAATTCCCTCACTTTTGTATCAGTTTTTGCACTTTTGCTTGATCTTAGCACTGCGGCATGATATGATCGGTTGTAAAAACGATACAAAATGAGACGATCATACGGAAGAGTTGTATTTTGAAATCAAAAAGAACTCTTTGAAGCTGGAAAAATTTCTTGATACAGATACCTTAAGGGCATTCGAAAGTTTTTCTTACGAAGAGTTATACGAACTTCATTTCGGGTTTGACATTTGGATACGAAACAATTTGTTAAAAGAAAATGACCTATTATTCCAGTTGTTTCAAAAGGGCAGGGTAAAACACAAGGATGACATGTCTGAACTTTTTATAGAATTATTTTTTGTTTATATGCATTTGAAATCCAGCTGATTTTCAAATCTAAAGCTTTTTTGTCATCATTCAAAGAATAGCCCGCAGAAATGTCAGCAAATAGTAGAGCAGAACAGAGCCGACCGCGGGCATCAGAATCCAGCTTATAATGTCTACATTTACGCGCGCCACCTTCAGCAGGCGGCTGATACTCAGTGAGGCGTTGAAGGTTTCACTCAGGAACAGGATAAAGAGATACGCTTTTACGCCGAAGATGGGGAGCAATACGGCGATCAGAATCACCCGCATGATGGAATCGATAAAATTGTAGCGGAAAGAATAGGCCTGCTGGTCCAGCCCCTTAAGCATGCCGTCCACGATGCTGTCCACATACATCAGGGGGATGATCGGCGCCATGATGCGCAGGAAAGCGCCCGCCTGACGGCTGCCATAGAATAACTCTCCCAGATCCTCCGCATAGACAATCAGGATGGAAGTAATCAAAAAGGAAAAGAGCAGCGTAAAGCGGAATGCGCGCGAGGCGGAACGCTCAATCGACTCATGTTTGCCCCGGGCGTTTGCCTCCGCCAGCTCCGGGATCAAAAGTGAAGAGAGCGAGGAGAGAAACGAGGAGGGAAAGAGCAGGATGGGCATGACCATGCCCTGCACAATGCCGTATTGGGAAAGCGCTGCATCCGAACCCGCGCCGTGGCGTTTCAGGCCGCGCGGCACCAGCAGGTTTTCTGTGCTGCTCAAAAAGCTGCGGATGAACGAGCCGCTGAGAACCGGCACCGCGATATGACAGATGTGCCGGTAACCGCCGGAGCCGTTAAAACACTTTGGAGGGCGTTTCCGCGTCATGAACCGGTAAGCGAAAAAGACTACCGTGCAGGAGGCGACTTCCCCGGCGGTGGAACCGAGCATCAGTGAGCTGAACGGCGTAAAGATAAAAAAGAACCCAATCGTTGCACCGATGGTGGTGAACTGTTCCAAAAGCTCAGCGATAGCCGGGACCACGCTGTTGCGGATCGCAAGAAAATATCCTTTGAGGCAAGCGCAAACAGCCATAAAGGGAAGCCCTGGGGCTAAAAGGCGCAGGGGCAGCCCGCTGGAGAGATCCAGGAAGCGCTGCGCGAGGAAATCGGAGCTCAGCCAGAGCACCGCGGCGGCGGCAAAGCTGACACCCAAGGAAAAAAGCAGGCACCGCCGGATACAGACCGGAGAACCGCGCCCCTCCGCAACCATGCGCGTGACCGAAAGGCTCGCGCCGCTGGTACAAGTGGCGATGGCCAGCGCAAAGATGGAGAAGGTGAGCTGATACACGCCCATGCCCTGCGTGCCGATTTTCCCAAGGATGTACGCGCGGAACCAGATATTGGAGAAACGAAGCAGCAGCGTGCCGCCCGTCAGAATCGCCGTATTTGCAAAAAATTCGGCCTGTTTTTTCACGCACGCACCTCCTGTCTGGACTTCATGCCTTGTACATACCATGTATATTGGTATATAATGAAATTTATCATCAAAGTTTTGGAGGACGTTTTATGGATTGGACCGAAGTGACCGTGTCGGTGGACGCGAAGGATGTGGACCGCGCGGGAGATATTGCGCAGATGGTCGTGCCGTATGGCATCTATGTGGAGGACTATTCCCATCTGGAGGAAGAGGCATGGGAGATTGCGCACATTGACTTGATCGACGAGGATCTGCTGAAAAAGGACCGCACCAAGGCGCTGGTGCATGTGTATATCAGCCCGGAGGAAAGCCCCGCGGAGGCGATCGCCTTTTTAAGCGAGCGATACAACGCAGAAGGCATCGCACATGCGATTTCTACCGCGGCCTGTGCGGAGGAGGACTGGATCAACAACTGGAAGAAGTACTTTAAGCCCATTCCTGTGGGGGAGAAATTGCTGATTCGTCCCAACTGGGAGGAGGACTACGATGCACAGGGGCGCACCGTACTGCATCTGGAGCCGGGGCTCGCCTTCGGCACCGGTACGCATGAGACGACGCGCCTGTGTATGGAATTGCTGGAACAGGTGGTAAAACCCGGCGCTTCCGTACTGGATGTTGGCTGCGGCAGCGGTATCCTCTCCGTTGCGGCGCTGCTGTTGGGCGCAGAGCGCGCCGTGGGCGTGGATATCGATGAACTGGCGGCTAAGACGGCGGCGCAGAACGCGGTGCTCAACCATGTGGAGGATCGATTCACCGCTCTCTGTGGGAATCTGACCGACCGCGTGGAGGGAACATATGATGTGGTGGTCGCAAACATTGTGGCAGACATTGTAATCGCTCTGACCGGGGATGTGAAGCAATTTTTGGCGCCCGGGGCAGTCTATCTGATGAGCGGCATCATCGACACGCGCGAGCAGGATGTTTTAGACGCGCTGAAAGGCCGCTTTGAGGTGTTCGCACGGCATGAGGAAAAAGGCTGGGTTGCCCTGGCGGCGAGACCAATTGAATAAAATAGACAGAATGGCCCCCGGTGAAGAATCATAAAGATCACCGGGGGTCAATTGTCACAATATCATCCATCCATGACCCCTAGATTTTGGCACGGCGTTCCTTGACAATTGTAATTCCCGGTCGTAAACTAGAGAATGTTGAAAAATTGTGAATGAATTATGAGGGGGACATGAACGATGTCGTACGACTTTTTCCTGGACCTGGCGATCATCATGGTGGCGGCAAAACTATTTGGAATCCTTTTCCGCAAAATCCATATCCCGCAGGTGGTGGGCGAGATCGTGGCCGGCTTGATCATCGGGCCGAATGTATTGGGAATCGTACATACCAGTGAGTTTCTTGTAAAGATGGCGGAATTGGGTGTCATCATGCTGATGTTTGTCGCCGGTTTGGAGACGGACCTGAAGGAACTGAAACGCACGGGAGGCGCGGCCCTGCTGATCGCAAGCATGGGCGTTT
>DBFXIC010000423.1:0-6244 GCA_048455095.1 Anaeromassilibacillus sp. | reverse complement strand
GAAACACCCCACAACCGCCCCCGACCTAAACACACGGAGAAATCTTTCCTCCACAACAGAAGATGCCACTCACATGATTGAGAGCCTTCCCTGGTACCATCCTCGGTATTCTTTCCACACCTCAAACAGAGGCGCAGCACTTTTTGACAACCCTTTTCACGAAGCGATTCTATTCCTTTCGGGAGTATACGGCAAAGTACAACCGCATTCCACCTCTCACCAGCAGATTCCAGATTCAATCTTGCAGAAATACCGATTTTCGCATAATTTAAGGTATTCATTCTGTCTACTGCTGTCGAAAAAAGTTGTATGCTTGTACAGGGTGATGCCTCGTGGTGGACTATGCAAGCTATATCCGTAACCGCATTACGGAACTCCGCATACAAAAGGACGTTTCGGAATATCGCATGAGCTTAGACCTGGGCCAAAACCGAAACTATATTCAGGGGATCACATCAGGAAAGGCATTGCCCTCCATGGCGCAGTTTCTTAATATATGCGAATACTTCGGAATAACCCCTATGCAGTTTTTCGACCAGGGGGCACTCCATTCACAGCGACATTCCAACGCGTTGACTTCTACGGAAGCACTGGAATCCCACGATATGCAGTTAATGCAGCGCCTGTTTGAACGGCTGCAACAGAAATAACACCAAATTTTAAGACGCTGCTTTTAAGCAGCGTCTTTTTATAAATTTTTATAAAGATTTGCTGTAAGGGTCAAAAAAGTGGTACACGGAATACCTCCTGAACGGAACTGTTCTGAGCCCCTTATAAACAAAAAACTGCCCCCGTCAAAGGGACCGCAAAAATTGACAATCTGCGACACAGCATGCTATGATGAATGTGCCCCAAAGCGGGGCCAGAAAGAGGCGCTGTTCCATAGACGTCGGTTGGCCACTTCCCTGCGAAGGGAGGTGAGGCTGGATGGGAAACTTCCTCTGGAAGTTTTTTGTATGCTTGGTCTTTGCGGCCTACATACTCTCCATAAAAGCGTGCTGACCGCTTGGGTAGGCTCCAAACGGTCAGCATAAACTTTTGTTTGTGATTTTCTGTAAGGGCTAACCGCAGTGGCAACGCCCTTTCTGTTTTTTTATTATACCATCCCACCCCGGTTTGTCAAGGGAACTGGCCGGGGACTTTTTCCCCAACCCAAAAGGAATGCAGAGGAAAGGTGCAACAATTCCCTCTCATTGACAATCTTCAACACAGCATGTTATGATAAACGTGCCCCAAAACGGGGCCAGAAAGAGGCGCTGCACAAAACGGCAGGCGGTTTAGCTACATCCTCCGAAAGGAGGTGAGGCCCATGCCCATTACGATTACGTTACATATCTTCGGATACACCGTAACGATTCGCATCAAAGGCAGAAACCGCCACTCGGCCAAGTGACGGTTTCTATAGCTTTGCTGTAGTAACACAACTGGGCTAAACCGCTTGTTGCAGCGCCCTTTCTGTTTTTATGATAGCAGTCCCGCTCCGGTTTGTCAAGGGAACTGGCCAGAGGCTTTTTCCCCGATTTGAAAGGGACGCGTAGGGAATGCACAAAAGGCCCCTTATAAGCTACATTAAGCGATCTCCAACCATTTCAACCGACGCAGCCGCGTGATTGACGCCATCTTCATCCACTGCATGGCAGGCGATGGAACAGTTTGTCCGGCAGGGCATTTCGTCTTATCTTGACATCATTCCCGTTCTGTGCCAAAATACTATGCTGTTCAAACGGGAGAATACAGTTCTTCCCCCCACAGCCTTCAGGCGGGCTGTGGGCATTAGATTTTCATCGGGTCGGGCACCGGTCCGCCCATACACGCAAAAGGAGGTTGGCCGTTATGGCTTCCTATCAACCTGTCACCCAAGAGTTCCTGGCACAACTGGAATCCATTGCCCCCGGCCGGGTCACTGCCGGCAGTGAGGTCAATCCCGACTACGGTCGGGATGAAATGCCCATCTACGGGGTCCATCCCCCCGAGGCTGCCGTGGAAATTCTCTCCACGGAAGAGGCCGCGGCGGTGGTGAAACTTTGCTATGCACACAACATCCCCGTCACCACCCGGGGCGCCGGCACAGGGCTGGTGGGCGGTTGCGTCCCTGTTTTTGGAGGCGTGGTCCTCAGCACCGCCCGCATGAACCGGATTTTGGGATATGACCTGGAAAATTTCACGGTCACAGTCCAGCCCGGAGTTTTGCTCCAGCAGCTGGCGGAGGACGCTCTGTCCCACGGATGTCTCTATCCCCCCGACCCCGGAGAAAAGCTGGCCACGCTGGGAGGCAATGTCTCCACCAACGCCAGCGGGATGCGAGGGGTGAAGTACGGGGCCACTCGGGACTATGTCAAGGCCATGACCGTGGTGCTGCCCACCGGAGAGGTCACTCAGTTTGGCTCCGCCGTCTCCAAAACCAGCTCGGGCTACAACCTGCTCCACCTGATAATCGGTTCGGAGGGCACCCTGGGCATCATCACCGAGCTGACCTTAAAGCTGATCCCCGCGCCGGGGGCCACCATCAGCTTGGTGGTGCCCTTCGCGGACCTGCCCACCTGCATTTCCACCGTGCCCAAACTGCGCCACAGCCATCTGAATCCCCAGGCCATTGAGTTTTTTGAAAAGGAGATTCTAATTACCTCCGAGACCTATTTGGAAAAACAAGTCTTCCCCCGGGTCATTGAGGGGACCGACGTGGGCGCCTACCTCCTCATCACCTTTGACGGGGATTCCATGGAGGCCCTGGAGCCCACCATTGAACGGGCGGCCACCCTGCTGCTGGAAGAGGGCGCCCTGGATGTTCTGGTGGCGGACACCCCCCAAAAGCTAAAAGAGGCCTGGGCCGCCCGCTCCTCCTTCCTGGAGGGGATCGAGGAACAGACCAAGCTCCTGGACGAGTGCGACGTGGTGGTGCCCGTGACCAAGATTCCAGACTATGTGGTTTTCGCGGATCAGCTGGCCAAGGAATATGACTTCCGCCTGCAATCCTTCGGCCACGCTGGGGATGGCAACCTGCACATTTACACCTGCTCCAACGACATGGAGCGGGAAGAATTTCTGCGCCAAGTGGACGATTTTATGACCAAGCTCTACGCCAAGACCATGGAGCTGGGCGGTCAAATCTCCGGCGAACACGGCATCGGCCGGGGGAAAATCAAATACCTGGCCCAGGCCGCAGGGGATACCAACATTGCCCTGATGCAGGGCATCAAGGCGGTGTTCGACCCAAAAATGATTTTGAATCCGGGCAAAATTTTTCCCATGCCCTAAATTGGCCCCGAATTTCAGACACAAAACGCCGGAAGCACCCCCGTGTGCTTCCGGCGTTGCGCTTTCCAAGCCTTCTCCCGCGAGGTTCCAGTCTCCCGGAAAATTATGAGAGCCGCGCAGAGCTCCCGGCAAAAGAAAAACCGTTGAAGTCCCGTGGACTTCAACGGTTTTCTAACGATGGTGGAGATAAGCGGGATCGAACCGCTGACCTCTTGAATGCCAGTCAAGCGCTCTCCCAGCTGAGCTATACCCCCATGTTGCCAGAAACCCTTGATTTTGCTGGATTTCTGAGCTATTCAATTTTTTGACTTTACTCTCCGTTGCGGGGGAGCACACCCGGTTGCTTGCGCTCCCAGGTGAGCTACGCCCCCATATGGTGACCCATCGGAGATTCGAACTCCGGACACCTTGATTAAAAGTCAAGTGCTCTGCCAACTGAGCTAATGGGTCGCCCCCGGCAGTCGACCAGCACGTTGTCTGTACGACGCTTAATTATTATAGCAGGGGAATATAAGCTTGTCAACTATTTCCGGGGAATTTTTTAGGAATTTTTGCAGCATACACAGAAACCCCGATAAAATCGATGTTTGAACGCTTGGAAATTGGCGACATCCGTCCATGGAGACAGGCGTGAGCAGAAGGGTGGTACGAATTAGAGGCTGTTTAAAAAATTAAAATTTCCGTTTTTTTCATAAACGGCGGTGAATATTGCGACAAAATGCTTCGGAATCCGAAAAGATTCCCGCTGTTTACGAAAAATTCTGTAAATTCTCTATTTTTGAACAAGCCCTAAATAGCTGATTAAATTTCCAAAGCGTGGGGTGACAAAATATAGCAGATGCGGTAAAATGGATTTATTCGGAGAGGGGGAACAGCCAGATGGAAGAAGCCGGAGCGATATCCGTAGCAACGCTGCGCGGCGTTGGAGAGCAGCGCGTCCAAGCGCTCGCGAGGCTTGGAATTGTGACAGTAGAGGATTTGCTGCTGCATTATCCGCGCGGCTATATCGACCTGACAGCCCCGTGTGAGGTAATGAGCGCGCCATTGGATCAGGTCTGTGCGGTGCGTGCCACAGTTATAAAAAAGGGACGTGAAACACGTCTGCGCGGTGGATTGCGTCTATATAAAGTGATAGCCGCGGATGACTCCGGCGTACTGGAACTGACCTTTTTCAATACGAAGTTTACGGTTGACGCCTTAAAAATAGATGAGCCATATTTGTTTTATGGGAGGATGGAGGGAACGCTTCTGCGCCGTGAGATGCGCGCGCCTGCCGTTTATCCGGAGCGGGCTGATCAGCCGTTTATCGCAGTCTATCCACTGACTGAAGGATTGACGCAAAAAGCATTTGCCAACCTTGTCGAGCAGGCGCTTGCGCGCGCTCCCGGACTGCCGGAACGGATTCCAGAGACAGTACGCGCAGGCAACGGTCTGGAAGGGATTGGACAAGCAGTGCGCGATATTCATCGTCCAAGCGACGCGGCAGCCCTGGAGAGAGCCAAGCGGCGATTGATTTTTGAAGAATTATTTATGCTCGCGGCTGGCGTGGGATTGCTGCGCACACGTGCGCGCACGGAACAGGCCGCGCCGATGCAGCCGCATTCGCTGAAGGCGTTTTATACGGCGCTGCCTTTTGAACTGACAGGGGCGCAGCGCCGTGCAATCGCTGATCTGACGGACGATCTGCAAAAACCGACTCCAGCCAACCGATTGGTGCAGGGCGACGTCGGCTCGGGCAAGACAATGGTCGCGGCGGCAGGCGCGTACTTTGCATTTCTGTCGGGCGCACAGTCAGCTATGATGGCGCCCACTGAACTGTTGGCACGTCAGCATTATGAGGGCCTGAAACCGCTTTGTGAAAAGCTGGGAATGAAAACAGCCCTTTTGATCGGCTCATTGACGCCAGCGCAGAAGCGCGCTGTATACAATGCGCTGGAAACTGGAGAAATCGACTTGTGCTTTGGCACGCACGCACTGATTTCTCAGGGAGTCCATTTTATGAACCTTGGCCTTGTAATCACAGACGAGCAGCACCGCTTTGGAGTGGCGCAGCGTGCCAAGCTGCGCCGCAAGGGACGCTGCGCGCATACGCTTGTGATGTCTGCGACGCCGATCCCGCGCACGCTGGCCCTGATGATTTACGGGGAGCTGGATATTTCAGTAATCGACGAACTTCCGCCGGGACGCAGCCCGGTTCTGACATATAAGATCAGCTCTGGCAAACGGGAACGGGCGTTTGGATTTATTCGAAAGCATCTTGACCGTGGCTTACAGGCTTATATTGTATGCCCGCGCGTTGAAGCCGGGGAGGAGGATATGGGCCTGCGCGCGGCCACGGAATATATGATGGATTTGTCGAGCGGTGCGTTTACCGGATATACAGTCGGCCTGCTGCATGGACGGATGAAGGCGTCTGAAAAGGAACGTGTTATGGAGTCGTTCCAGCGCGGTGAAATCCAGCTTCTTGTCTCAACAACAGTCGTGGAGGTGGGCGTTGATGTGCCGAACGCGGTCATTATGATGATCGAAAACGCGGAGCGTTTCGGATTAAGCCAGCTCCACCAACTGCGCGGCCGTGTAGGGCGTGGAAAGGAGCAGTCTTATTGTATCCTGCTGTCTGACAGCCGCAGCGAGGAGACGGTCGAGCGGCTGAAAATAATGTGCAAAACCTCGGACGGCTTTGCGATCGCTGAATACGATTTGAAAACACGCGGGCCGGGCAATTTTCTGGGGCAGGAGCAGCATGGCCTGCCGCGCCTGCGCATCGCGGACCTTGTCACAGACGCGGACACCGTTACGCAGGCGCGGGAGTCCGCTGAGTATATACTCGCCGCTGATCCGACGCTTTGCGCGCCGGAACATGCCGCGCTGCGCGCGGCTGTCGAGCGCATGATGGATTCAGTCGGCGGACGCCCGAATTGATCAGAAAAGGGCCGTCACACAAAAGCGCGCTTTTGTGTGACGGCCCTTTTCTGATCAATTCGGGCGT
>DBFXIC010000422.1:0-2837 GCA_048455095.1 Anaeromassilibacillus sp. | reverse complement strand
CATCAGGGGATAGGAAAATAGAAACGGATCTTTTTGCCGCAGCAATGCGCAATGACCGAATGGTAACACTTATACAAAAGCCATCCGAGGCGAACGACTGTCATTCGCTTTGGATGGCTTTTTGCATATAGGAGGAAAATTCTTCGTAGAAGTTTGTTGTAATCAGTTTGACCCATATCAGCCGCATGCAAGCGGCTTGGGTGCAGGGCGCAGATGTAGCATTTTTTCTGGAAAAGACTGTACAAATCGGGTGATATGCTTGGTGATGATGGTATGTCCTTTTTCATTCGGATGGATTCCATCGTCGCAGATGCAGGATTGATAATTCCGCATCGCTAAAAAGTCCGTTGTAATGTCGATCACCGGAACTTTTTCTTCCTCCGCCACACGATATACCGCCACATTGTACATCTCATGCCAGCGGTAAATGTGTTCCTTATCGCCCAAAAAATGCAAAATCGCCTCGGCGTCCAAGCCTTGAGAAATCCAGTCAAAATATCGCACAGCGTCGATGGGGGGAAGGGATAACATCAAAGGCGATCCACCATTTTTGCGCACAAGATGAATCATCTCGCGGTAAGTTTCGACAAAGATATCCAGAGGCGTTTTGCTCAGCTGCGGAGCATCCGGTGATTTAGCCACCTCTGCCCAATCAAAATCACAGTCGTTTCCACCAAATTCCAGGACTGTATAGTCGTAATCGCCGACTCTATCCAAATGCTTTTTCAGAATCTCCATTCCCTTGGTCACCGTACAACCGAATTTCGCATAGTTGGACACAGAGAGGGAAAGTGCTTCTGAAAGCTGATGTGCAAAACAGTTTTTTAATAAACCATATTTATTTTTAACGCTGTCTAAAACAACGCCCTTCGCAACAGAATCGCCAAATACGCATACCGTATCTGCCATACGAACACCTCCAGATGTCATCTAGTTTTTAATACTATATAACACAATTCTGTAAATGTCAACACAATGGAATGGAAATTAGAAGTTTGTTTACAAATTTCCTTTCTATTGTTCACAGGAAAGGTGCGTGGTATGCGTTCAATATTCTTATTTTACAAGAGCATTCATCTTGCCGACCAAGGAAGCGTTGCGGGTGGCAGAGACATTGTTTAGGAAGAGCACATCCTGTATGCCGTTGGATTTGACAAAATTCGGGATACTTCCACTCCAATAGCGATAATCAATTACATGCACGGTCTGATAGTTCGCAGTGAGGAATGGAATAAAGGCGTTGCCAAAGGATTCCTTAATGACCAGGCAGGAGGATCCGTCCGTCAGGTCCGCATTGCGGATGACTGTATAGGGATTGTCGCCGCCGATAAAGGTGCTGTACTTGGAAGAGGCCGCCCAGTTCGACACATCGGAGATCAACGGCCAATCGTACTGGCTACCCTGCTTATCGGTAAATTGCATCTGGATATCCCCCGGCGGGACATAGGCAACCACAGTGTCCGGATTTTGCGTCAAAGCGGGGTTCTTCTTGGTGTCGGAATAAAATGCACCCAAAAATCCACTGAATTCCTTTGTTTCGCATTGGGAGAGTTCCAACGGCGTGATTCCTTTTTGTCCGGCAAACGACCGGTAGGCGTAGTAAGCGCCCAGGGCGGTCCAGTGGTGATCGGTTCGGAAATAAATATACTCATCTGCGTGCGCCTTCAACGTGTCGTAGATTTTGACCGGCTTAATGGACGGGGAAAGGGAACCGCTGATGTAGGCGATCGCATCCCTCTGCGAGGACGTATTTAAATCTTTTCGGAAACTCTCCGGCAGAATGATGTCCATGCTGGTGGGCACGACCATGTTATAGACCTGCGCGCTTTCCTCCAGCTTTTGTGCCGTGTGGTTGAGCATGGCGATATATTGGTCGGCAACATCCTTAGAGAAATTATAATATTCATATCCGCTGTCACCAACAATTAACACCGCACCAAGACTTTGGGTTACTTCACCGGTAACGTCTATTTCGGGCGCAGGAGCTTCCGAAGGGGATTCAGAAGCGGGGGGCTCCTCCGGTAAAGACGAAGCGTCTGCATTTTCCTGGGAGGAAGGGTCTGCTGAAGAAACGGGGGGTGTGGAGGGAGCGGACGGAATCGCGTCCCCTTCCTCCACATTGCCGCTGACCTGCACCGGTTGAATACCATACAGCTTTTTTAAATAGCTGTTTCCGGTGATGAACGCGTCACGGAAAGGAAACGTATCAGAAAACCAGAGATCAATATTGTCAAAGTAGCTGCCATTGAAGAGCGCCTGTACGCTGAACGCCGGAAATTTCGTGAGCTCACGCTTCTCAAAATCCGAATAGGTCGGACGAAGGGGAAGCATCCACGAGGTTACGGACAACAGCGAGAGGGAAAGGGTAAAAAGCAGGATTTTACGCGAATGATATGGAAAAATTTTTTTCATCAGGACGCCTCACTTTAAAACTGGAAATAGAGGAATGGATTATAGCTGTTGCCCACCAAAGCGGCGGTGGAAAGCAAAAGCAACAAAGGCGGCACAAACATCTGCACCATGTTGTATGCACGGGCTGTCCGCAGGCTGCTGGAGCAACTTTCACCAAATGCCTTGAGCAGCGGCGTGGTGGCGATTACCGCCGCGATCAGGAAGAACATATAGTTTAAGAAAATTGTATTGAATTCAAAACTGGCCAGCGGGTTTCCGTTTGCGCCAAACATCCCGCCGAGCACGGCTGTCAACAGGACGGGCTGCCGGAATCGGAAGATCGCCCAACCGAAAAAGACAACAACCAATAAATAAAGGTGGGAAAAAACAGCGGGGATGCGTTTCAGGAGATTCCCTAAGAAAAGGCGTTCAGCAGCGATGAATAC
>DBFXIC010000421.1:0-3403 GCA_048455095.1 Anaeromassilibacillus sp. | reverse complement strand
GGGCAGAACACGAAGATCAAGGGCGATGCCGCCATCGCCATGATCTCAGTGGGAGCGCTGGCCATCGGGTATCTGCTGATGAACCTCTTCTCCACCTCGTCCAACCTCTCCGGCGACGTGTGCAGCACACTGTTCGGCTCCACCTCCATCCTGACGCTGTCAAAAAGCGAGGTCTGGCTGTGTGCGGGACTGTCCGTGGTGGTCGTGGCAGTGTTCCTGCTGTTTTACAACAAAATCTTTGCTGTGACCTTTGACGAGGACTTTGCCAAGGCGGTGGGCACAAAGGCTGACCTGTACAACCTGCTGATCGCCGTCATCGTTGCCGTGGTCATTGTGCTGGCGATGAATCTGGTCGGCTCCCTGCTGATCTCCGCGCTGGTGATTTTCCCGGCGCTGTCCGCCATGCGCCTTTTTCAGAATTTCCGGTCCGTGACGGTCTGCTCGGCCGTACTGTCAGTAAGCTGCGCGGCGCTGGGGATTCTGATCTCCATTCTCGCAGGGACGCCGGTGGGTTCTACCATCGTGGCGGTGGATATTCTGGCATTTTTGATCTGTTCGGTCCTTGGCCATGCAAGGGGAGGCGGAGCGGGATGAAGTGGCTTTTCTGTCTGTTGCTGGCTGTCTGTATGGCGGTTTCCCTCTGCGCCTGCGGGAAAGACAGCGAAAAGGATGCAGGAAATGATACGATTTCTTCCAATGAAGAATCGTCTGCATCGGCTAAGATTATTCCAACGCCGAATGAACAGGAAACGCCGGGGGAATCTAAGCCGTCGCAACCCGCTGCCGACGGTGTGGATGTTGATCTGACCGTTCTCAGCAGCACCATGGTCTACTCCGAGGTCTACAATATGCTCTATTTCTATCCGGAGGACTATTACGGGAAAACTGTAAAAATGACCGGCCAATTCAATGTTTACCAATGGGTAGATGAAAGCGGTGTTGTTGCCGATATGCCGGTATCCTACGCCTGCATCATTTCAGACGCGGCCGCCTGCTGCGCCGAGGGGATGGAATTTGTGCTGGAAGGCGATTATACCTACCCGGACGATTGCCCAGAGCTGGGGGCGGAGATCACCGTCATCGGTGAATTTCAGTCCTATGAGGAAAACGGGATGACATGGTATCATCTGGTGAACGCAAGGCTGGCGTGATGCCGCGATGGCGCTGCGTACATAGTATGTCTGGCATACTTCCATATTGCCTGGAAGCAGGAAGGCTGCTATTACTGTTCGGAGTTTGTCGGAGAGCTTCTCACAAAAAGTCGGGTTGACGGCACGGAACAGTTACGTTCCTCTATCATACAGCCGATGCAGTTCCTTAGAATGCCGCACACACTGCTCTACTGCGGAAAGCTTCGCGAATATGTGTGCGATCCCTGTTCCAAGGACATATGACCATTCAAACGGTAACAGATGCCATCCGCTATGTAGGGGTGGATGATAACACATTGGCACTCTTTGAAAACCAGTACCCCGTCCAGCCTATGGGAGTGAGCTACAACTCCTATATCATTCTGGATGAGAAGATCGCCGTGATGGACAGTGTGGACGCACGGGCGGCGAAGGAATGGCTTTCCAATGTAGCGCAGGCGTTGGAGGGGCGCAGCCCCGACTATCTTGTGGTCACACACATGGAGCCGGATCATTCCGGCAGCCTTATGCGGATAGCGCAAGAGTACCCGGAGATGAAGATCGTAGGAAACGCAAAAACATTTACCCTGATCAAGCAGTTCTTCGGCACAGGTGCATTGTCGGAAGAGCGTATGCTGGAGGTTGGCGAGGGCAGCACGATCTCTCTGGGCTCACACCGGCTGCGCTTTCTGCTGGCGCCGATGGTACACTGGCCGGAGGTGATGGCTACGTATGAAGAGGAGGAAAATGTCCTGTTCTCGGCGGATGCCTTTGGCCGCTTCGGTTCACTGGAACGGACTGCCCGTGCCCCCTGGGCGCCGCAGGCCCGGCGGTATTATTACAACATCGTCGGAAAGTATGGCGCACAGGTGCAGGCTCTGCTGAAAAAGATCTCCGCGCTGGAGATCCAAATAATCTGCCCGCTCCATGGTCCAGTGCTGACAGAAGGCTTGGAGGAGTATCTGCGGCTCTATGAACTCTGGTCACAATGGAAACCGGAAGAACCGGAGGGCATCCTGATCGCTCACGCGTCCATCCATGGAAATACCGCATATGCATCGGAGGCCCTCAAGAGCAAGCTGGAGGGAAAAGGTGTACGAGTCACCATGTGCGATCTGACGGTGACAGACCTTTCCTATGCTGTGACCAGCGCATTCTACTGTGGGAAACTGGTGTTGGCCTGCTCCACTTATGACGGAGGACTGTTCCCGCCCATGAAGACCTTTTTGGAGCATTTGCAGGCCAAGGGCTTCCGAAACCGCCGGATCGGCCTCATGGAAAACGGCTCATGGGCCCCTGCCGCCGCGCGGCTGATGCGCGCCGAGTTGGAAAACATGAAGGATCTCCGACTGTGTGAAACGGAGGTATCGCTGCGCGGCGCGTTGAACCAAACCAGCGAAGCGCAGATAGACGCTCTGGTGGCGGAGCTCTGCGCGGAGTAGGCGCCGGGTCCGGCTTCGTCCGGCCGCCCGATGCCTCAAAAGCAAAGCGTCGTCGCTGATTTGGACGACAATATGGTGTTGAGTGATGCCGAAGCTTTGAAAGTGGATCGAAGCGCAGCCGCAGATGTTCTCTGCGGCTGCGCTTTTTGTATTCCTACCACGGTGCAAACGGATGGTATTGACCGTTGCCCTCGGTTTCTAAGGAGACACGAAGTGTACTACATGGAAGCACACTTCGTGATGGGATAAGATTTTTGCAGAAGATGCAGAAATTTGTCGAAACGGAGGTCTCAGCACATGAATCCATATAAAGAAATACTCCGAAAATTCTTCTCGGAATATGTCAGCGCTTTAAGGAAGCGCAGGGGACTGACACAGGAGCAGATGGCGGAGAAGCTTCGCATCACCGGACGGGCATACAGCGATTTGGAGCGGGGCATATACTGCTTTTCTGCTGTTGCGCTGGTGTTCCTGCTGCTCATGCTGGAGGAAGGGGAGATAAAGGAGCTTTTATCTCCCCTGTGGGATGAGATCGAAAAAGTTGAGGACAGAGAGGTGGCGTAGGGATCCATGGAGATTGGGGACATATACGGGCTTTTGCGCTATCTTGGCCTATCTGCGGAAAGCACGCGCTTTTTTTATGTTTCGTATGCGATCTATCTGACGACCCGGCAGCCAGCCCGGACGTCGTTTGCTGAATGGTGGCTGTACCCGGCGGTTGCCGGACACTATCACACCTGTATTTTCAACGTGAAGCGCAGCGTCTGGACGGCTGGCGCCCAAACCCGGATAGCAGAAGCTCCGCGCTCGGCTAAGGACTGCGCGTTGCTG
>DBFXIC010000420.1:0-3999 GCA_048455095.1 Anaeromassilibacillus sp. | reverse complement strand
GAAGCCGACGCGCCGGACATATCGGTGTATTTGGTGTCGTTATCCGCGCCCCACACCGCCGTGCCGTCGGCAGACCAGCGGAGGATCTGTCCGGACGCGCCGCCCGTTGGAATGTGCTTGCTGCCGGAGCTCGTGGGATGTGTATATTTGTTCGCGCCCGCAGCGATCCCATCGAGTTTGTCCAGGTCGGCCTGCTCGATCTGGTCCAGTACGGCTTTGTTGTTGTGGCTGTGATTGCCCTCGCTGGCAGAATTGACCTTTTCTTTCAGTGCGTCGTCGAGATCCGTCTCAGAGACCTGGCTTTTGCCTGCCAGCGCTCCGGTCGGCACGCGAACGTTCACCTTGCGAGAACCGTCCGGCGTGAGATCGCTGCCGTTGACCTGAACACCAACGATAATATTTTTCTCCGCATCCGCCGGTGCATGAGCCGCCTGACTGTGTGTGTACGCTGCATCGTAGTTGCCCTTGAGCGCAGCAGTCAGGTCATTGGCGGAAAGGCCCTTGCCGTCCACTTTGTCAACTTTCCCTTGCAGCAGCGTGTGTATTTTGCTGATCGCATAGCGCAGCTTATCAAGAGATACCCATTTTGTAGCCATAATCAAAATCTCCTTTTCTGTACCCCGAGATCCTTAAAAATGTTGTCAATGTCTTCGTTAGTCGCCTCTTCGAGGACCGGTTCGGTGCCTGTAGAGGGCACGCCGGTATCCACGTACTCGCCAAGGTCCGGATCGTAGACCCACCAGGTGCCTGATTGGATGCGAGGATAAGTGTTCGCAGCGTCCCGCGCATCCTGCGCTGCGTCCTGTGCCAGGAGACGGTCATTCTGAACAAGCTGTATAAACTGCTGGTATTCATCCGGGGTATATCCGGGCGGCGGCTGTGTCCCCGCATCCGGATGGTACAGGACCTCGAACCCGATCTCTACCGTGTAGAGGACTGTTCCGTCTATCCCCACGCCGTCGATCACTGCCGGGTGATACCCGGATTCGGCCAAGGCTTGGGGCGGAACAGGCAGAACACCATCGTCAGGAATGAAGAACGGGACGGCATTCTCATGCCCGCAGGCTCGGAACGTAACACGTTTCTGCAGCCCATCCCATTCAGAGGAAAACGAAAACACAAGCGTTTCATCCGTGACGCTACCAGCCGTGCCGAGCGTGACGCGGGCCGGAGAGACCCGGTACCCATTCACAGATATCTGGACCGGCATAGGCTCACCTCGCTAAAATGTTTCTCCGTGCATATCTACTTCGCCGTTGTTGTCGGCGTCATAGACGCTTTTGAGCATAAGGCCCGTCTGGTCCTTGACGCCCTGAAGCTCTGTGCGCAGCTGCTCGATGAGCTGCTGCGCCTGCTCCTGCAGCTGCGCAGTGGGGATACCAGTGATCCCGTCGCGCATGATACCGCAATAGGTTTCATTGAGCCTCAAGTCCGTAACATCGGACTGCAATATCTTCACTGCGCCCGGCTGCACGAGGATGGATGCCGCATAGACCTCATCGGCATGCGTGTCCCGCACGGGTGCGGTGAATGTAGGCGCATTGGAAAATGTGCCTTTGCGCAGAATCGGCTGTGCCGTGTTGTTGTCTTTGTCCAACCGCAGTGCAATGACGTCGATGCGTGACAGCGTACCGTCTGCAGGGTCCAGTATAAAGGTCTCCGGTTCTTCCATCCATACGACCGTGCCCCAGTGCGCATTACGCCGGAGCCAGCCGTAGCCGGGCTGCAAAGTGACAGACATCCCGGTCCCTGAAGCTGTCACGGCGAAGTTGTCGCCGCTGGAAAGTACGCCGCGCGTGCGGGTCGCAAACCACGCGCCCAGCGCCGACGCCTCGTACTCTGTATTGTCGAGGGGAAAGCATTGTAACATCGTTAGACCTCCTGTAAAATAGAGATATCCCCGAGCTGCAGCACAACGCTGCGGCCCGACGCCTCATAGATCGTCCGCACACCCGTGAGCCGCGCGGACATGCGCAGGCCGTAGCGTGTGAGTTTCAGAGGGAGGATATCCCCGAGAAAGTAGTCCTCGCCGTAGTACATGAGATCCTGCCCGGCGTCTGCCGTGACCTCCAGCTTCTTTATCTTCTCAGCAAGTTTTTCAAGGCCCCGTACCCGGAGCAGCGCCTCGTACTCAGCGTCTGTGTAGGTGTGTTTGGTGTACGAATATTCAGGGTTTCCGTCCTCATCCACTTCTCCGGTCGGCGTGGCGACTTGATACGAGGTGGAAATGTCCTTTGCATCCACCCATAACTCCCGGCGCTCATCGCCGGCCCAGCTGCCCAGGGCTACGGTCACGACCTTGCGGTCCGCGCCCTGATCCTGCCCGCCGACCACCGCCACGTTCTTCCAGTCGGCGTCCGAATCCACGATGCGGATGTCAGCGAGGTTTCCGATGTCGTCGCCAAGATACCCAACAAAGGCGTCGGAGCCCTCGCTGCTCCGGTCGGTGCCCTGGTATACACAGAACATCTCCACGCCGGTAGCAGGGTCAAAGGTCTCGCGGAATCCCAGGCCATGGGCTTCAGCCAATTCTTCCAGAGATTCCAGCACGCTGCCCCAGGACGTCTGGCTGTCGGTGACGGGCGTGAGCCCCATCGGTTTGGCCGAAGCGCCCGGCAGCCCGCGCCGGTTATCGTTTACAAGCTTGTACATAGCTGTTTCAACGTTCTTTACAAGCGTTGTCCACATGGCCACACGTCTCGCCCAGCGGTTTGTGGAAAGTGGCGCCCGCACGGTCATGGTGGCCTTTTCACCCGTGTCGGATATTTCGATCTGGGCGATCACAGCACTTTCGGGCTGTTCTGTGCACCAGAGCCTGCGTCCACGCCGGAGCAGGTCCAGATTCTTGTCTGTGGCCGCACACACGAGCTTAACTTCGCCCGCTCCGGCATACAGGGACAGCCACTGCAGAGAGTCAATATCCTCCACTACGCCCTGGCGCAGGAGGTCTTCATCGTACACATACAGGCTATACACCAGCCCTCACCCCCCTGGGCGCCAAAACACTGACGCGCAGCCCTTCCCGGTTGTCCGCCGCATCGTATCGGAATGTGTTGACACCGGGCTGCAGCTGCATATTCATGTCGCTGTCCGGCGACAGGTAGCGGAACCCATTTTCCTCTACGCCGTCCGCATGGCGGTAGATCACACGCTTGCTGCCGTAGACGGTGGAAATGGTAAAGCTTTCTCCTGCCTGCAGAGTCTTTGTGATGCGTAACATCGAGCCGGTCTCCACCAGCAGTACCTCGGGGGCCTGTACCTGGGCCATGGCCTTCAGCTCGACCGTGAGGTCGATGGCGACGTCACCATCATTCAGTACGCGCTTGAAAGCGCTCGCCTCATACTTTGAAATGTACCATTTCCCACCAGTGTAAAACGGAAATCTGAACAACGCCTTGATACCGGCGAGGAGCGTGTTGGCGTCATCCGCCGTCCGCCAGTAGGGGTACGGACAGTGAAGGATGAATTGGAACTGCTGTATCTCAGCGGTCTCCTCCATGACAGGCGTGCGTTTCGGCGTACCTTCCAGGTACCAGCTCTCGCCGTCCTCATGGATGAAGAAACGTGCCGGGATCATTGGACTCACGCAGGACAGCAGCGTCCGCCGGTTTTCTTTCAGGTTCCCAAACAATACGCCCGAGACCGTGAGGTCCCTGGGCCGTACCGACTGGGACGAGCGGGTGGAACCGATCTGGTTTACGCCCTGCGTTTCGGAGATGTTGATCTCGTTGGAGGAAAGGCCGTCGATGCCCGTGATCCAGAAATCACTGTCTTCGCTGAAGGAAACAGCGTTGTTCGCCGTGATATATTCAAAGGTGAGCATTTACGGAAGCCTCCATTTATCTCTTTCCATCGCCGCCATGGCTTCGGTGCTCATCTCAGCCGGGCTGAGCGCGTCATGGCTGTAAATATTCTGTACAAAGGTCCTGCTGGATGCGCCGCCAATATTGGTGACGGACATGCCGGACGCTGCCGCACCAGCCGTGGCAAGCTGCAGGT
>DBFXIC010000419.1:0-7422 GCA_048455095.1 Anaeromassilibacillus sp. | reverse complement strand
ACCCCAGCCAGAGAAGCCAGGGCTTTCTGACGCTGGCAGGTGGGCTTGTGATCACTTTTGCGCGGGAGATCCTCGCATTGATCGGTGTTGTGTGAGTATGAAAGAAGCGCACAGATCGGTGCGGGAGGGGGGTGAAGCCGCATGGGTGAAAACTCATGGATCATCGACAATCTGAACGCCGCGCTCAACACCTGGAACGAAAAGCTGGCGGAGATCTGGCAGCTCCTTACACAGGGGCTTGCAGACTTCAAGGGCGGCGGCGTGTGGAATGTCATGCTGAACGTGCACAGCGCGATGACGGCCATCGGTCTGGGCCTGCTGGTGCTGTTCTTCGCCGTGGGAGTGGTAAAGACCTGCGGCAGCTTCGCGGAAGCCCGAAGGCCGGAGCACGCGCTGAAGCTGTTCATCCGGTTTGTTCTGGCGAAGGCCGCTGTACAGTATGGCCTGGAACTTATGCTGGCGGTCTTCGACATCGTGCAGGGCATTGTATCACGCGCCATGGGTGCTGCGGGTACAGGTGGATTGACTTCCACGACATTGCCGCAGGAGATCGTGGACAAGATCAACGCAGTGGGGTTCTGGAGCAGCATCCCGCTGTGGGCTGTCACGCTGCTGGGCGGGCTGTTTATTACAGTTTTGTCCTTTGTTATGATCATGACAGTATATGGGCGTATGTTTAGACTCTATTTTTATGCAGCTCTTGCCCCTATCCCGCTGGCTGCATTTGCGGGTGAGCCGACAAGCAGCGTGGGCCGCAGCTTTGTGAAAAGCTATGCGGGTGTTTGCCTGGAAGGCGCGGTGATCGCTCTGGCGTGTATTATATTCTCCGCGATGGCTTCCGCACCGCCTGCAGTAGACAACAGTGCGTCTGCGGTTACAGCGGTTTGGAGCTATGTGGCGGAGCTTTTGTTTGATCTCCTCATATTGGTCGGCGCGGTCAAGGCCAGCGACCGTGTCGTGCGGGAGATGATGGGGTTGTAGAAATTGCGCACATACACATCTGTATTAAAAATGTTTAACGGGAGGGAAGCCTATCGAGATCAAAATTCCAAAAGAGATCCGCGAGTACCAGGAGTCCATCTTTTTCAGGCTCAATACGCGGCAGTTTGTATGCTCACTTCTGGCCCTCGGCGCTGCCGTGGGCCTGTATTTTTTGCTGCGGGATACGGCGGGTACGGAAATAGCAGGTTGGGCCTGTATGCTGGGTGCGGCCCCGTTTGCGGCCTGCGGCTTTGTGCGCTATCACGGCATGACGGCCGAGCAGCTGCTGTGGGCCGTGATCAAATCGGAGCTGCTTACACCGCACAGGCTCGTGTTCCGGGCGGAAAATGTCTACTACACGGTAATGCGCGCCAAAATCGAAGCAGGAGCACGCAGGCCGAAACGTGAAGTGGGGTGTGCCGTTGATTAAAACACTGGCACGGAGTATTAAGCAGGAAAAAGAAAATTTCCGCATTCCTCATTCTGTGCAGGACGTTATTCCCATCAGGCGTATCTGGCCGGACGGCATCTTCCGGACAGGCAATGCTTACAGCCGTTCCTACCGTCTCACAGACATCAATTACGCCATCGCCAGCAAGGCGGATAAGACAGCGATGCTGCTGGACTATTCAGAACTGCTCAATGCGCTGGATTCCGGGGCATGCGCTAAGATCACCATCAACAACCGGCGTGTGGACCGCAGGCAGTTTGAACAGGAATTGCTGATCCGGCCGCAGGAAGATAAGCTGAACGAATACCGGCAGGAGTACAATGATATGCTGCGCTCCCACGCGGCCAGCAACAACAATGTGGTGCAGGAGCGGTATCTCACGATCAGTGCGCACAAGCGCAGCGTTGATGAGGCGCGAGCGTACTTCCAGCGCATGGGCGGCGAAGTCACAGCACGTCTCGGGCAGTTATCCTCGCAGGCTGAGGAACTGGACGCCTCTGCCCGGCTGCAGATCCTGCGTGATTTCTTCAAGGCAGGCCAGCCCGCTGTTGTGCCATTCAATATGGAGCGGCGGGCAAAGCGCGGCCATGATTTCAGGGACTGGTTCTGCCCGGACAGTCTGGAGTTTTACGCCGACTTTTTCAAGTCGGACGTCCGATGGGGCCGGGTGCTGTATTTACAGGATTATGCCAGCTTCATCAAGGATGATTTCATCATGGAGCTGTGCGGGCTGGACCGCAGCATGATGGTGTCCATCGACATCCTGCCGGTACCCACGGACGAAGCGGTGAGGGAATTGCAGAACAAGCTGTTGGGTGTGGAAACGAATGTGGCCGGATGGCAGCGGCGGCAGAACAACGCCAACAACTACACGGCGAATGTTCCCTACGATATGCAGCTCCAGCGGAAAGAAACCACAGAGTTTCTGAACGATTTGACCGAGCGCGACCAGCGCATGATGTACGGCCTTGTGACGGTGGTGCATCTGGCGGAAAGCAAAGAACAGCTGGACGCGGATACGGAAAGCCTTCTGGCCGTGGGGCGCAAACACCTGTGCCAGCTCTCCACTCTGCGCTGGCAGCAAAGGGATGGCCTCGACACGGTACTGCCCTACGGCGTGCGGCGTATTCATGCCTTGCGTACACTGACAACGGAAAGCGTGGCTGTGCTGATGCCGTTCAAGGCACAGGAGCTCAACCACACGAACGGCATCTATTATGGGCAAAACGCGGTGTCGGGCAACATGATCCGCATCGACCGGGCGCAGCTGCTCAACGGCCATTCATTCCGGCTGGGCGTGTCGGGCAGCGGCAAGAGCATGAGCGCGAAAGAGGAATTGGCGGAGATCGCCTTGCGCACAAAAGATGATATCCTTATCCTGGATCCGGAGAGTGAGTTCGGCCAGCTGGTCAAGGCACTGGGCGGCGAGGTGCTGCCCATTTCCCCGCACAGCAGCATCCACCTCAATGCACTGGATATCGACAGGGCGTATGGCGAGGGCAAGAATCCGCTGGTGGACAAGGTGAAGCTCATCCTGTCTGTTTTTGAGCCGCTGACGGAAAACGGCCTCACGGCAAAGCAGAGGTCTATTCTGGACCGCTGTGCAAGGCTGGTGTACCGGGAATATATACGCGGCGGGTATCGAGGCGCGCCGCCCACGCTGGTGGACCTGCGCCGGATATTGCTGGAGCAGCCCGAGGCAGAAGCACATGACCTCGCATTGGCGTCGGAATTGTACACCACCGGCAGCTTGAACATCTTTGCCCATCAGACCAATGTGGACACTGGTGCGCGCATTCTGTGCTACGATATCCGGGAGCTGGATGAACAGCTGCGGCCCGTGGGCATGGTGGTGACGCTGGACGCCATCTTCAACCGTGTGATCCGCAACTGGCGGCAGGGAAAGCGAACATGGATACTGGCCGATGAGTTCTACATTTTATTCCGTTACTCTTTCAGCGCGGAATTTTTTTACCGTCTGTTCAAGCGGATGCGCAAATACAATGCGTTCATCACAGCGGTGAGTCAGAATGTGGACGAGATCCTGCGCTCGGACACCGCCCGCCTCATGCTGGCAAACAGCGAGCTGCTGGTGATGCTCAACCAGGCGGCGACGGACCGGGAGGAGCTGGCAAAGCTGCTGAACATTTCGGAGAATCAGCTGTCGTATATCACCAACGTGCCCGCGGGGCACGGGCTCATTCGATGCGGCGGGGCGATCATCCCATTCGAGAACAGTTTTCCGAAAAATACAAAGCTGTATCAGCTGATGACGACGAAGCCTGATGAAACGTTTTGAACAACGGAAAAGGTTGAGGCCGGAAGAGTCTCAGTTGTTTTTGAAAAATTTTTCCTCCCATAACAGGCCGATAAAATGAAGGATCCATCTTGATTTTTTGCTGGAATAGAGGTACTATATATAGCGGTCAGGAGGAGGATGGTATATGGAAAACAACAACATCGGCAATGCGGAGAGAGCGGGGAAGAATGTGAAGTTCGAGCGCATCCGGCGTATCACGGGGTATCTTGTGGGTACGGTGGACCGCTGGAATGACGCGAAGAAGACTGAATTGAACGACCGCGTAAAGCACGCATAACAGAGATATGACCTTGTATATATATATATAGGCAGCGCCCGTGGGGAGAGATCCTCACGAGCGCTGTTTTTCTTTTTGGAGGGATTCTGCTGAAGGATATTAAAACAAAAGAACATCATGCCGGGGCAGAACTGCCCAAAACGCTTCGCCATGCTCCGAAAGAACTGGCCAAGAAAGGCTTTTCGACCGCCAAAGAGAAGGGAAAAGAGCAGCTGCTGCAGGCGGCGCAGAACGGAATGGGCGGTGCGGATCAGGCTGCTTCGGAAGAAAGTACTGGAGATCAGCTGTTGAGAAAAACAGGAGAGAAGGGCCGGGAGGTCGCCTCCAGTGGCGGGAACATGCTTTGCCGCGCGCCAGGCCGCAAGGCTGCAGCCCGGCGCGTACACCGGCTGGGGGACCAGCAGGAGCATGCTGCCAGCGGCCATGGCGGCCCGCCGACACGCCGGTTCAAGGAGAAAAACCCAGGCAGGCCGCGCACACAACAGGGCACGGCGCACGACCCCAGGGCAGGCAAGCCCACAGTAAAGGCCGAACGTCAGCCGGTAAAGACGCCGCGGGAAATCCACACGGCCACCCGGCAAACCGCACGTGCGGCGAAACAGGCGGCACGGCGGGCAAAGCAGGCTGCAAGAGCTGCGCAGAAAACAGCAAGGGCGGCAGAACGGGCGCTGGCCAATACTGCCAAAGCCTGTATTGCGGCAGCCAAAAGCCTTGCAGCTGCGCTGGCAGCGGGCGGCGGAGTTTCGCTGTGCATCGTTCTGCTCATCTGTTTGATTGCTCTGGTGGCAGGTTCGGCGTTCGGTATTTTCTTTTCGGCTGAGCCGACCGGAAAAGGGATGACGCTGAAGCAAGCAGTGCAGACGCTGAATGAGGAATACTACCGGAAGCTCAAAGGGATTGAAGCGACAATCCCGCACGACCGGGTGGAATATATATCCACGAACAATTCGGTGGCCATCCCGTGGGAGGATGTGCTGGCGGTGTTCGCTGCAGACATGGCGGCGGACGAACACGGCGCACAGGTGGTCGCGCTGGACGAAGGGCAGCTGCAGAAGCTGCGGGAGGTATTGGGCGATATGCACCGGCTCGATTACAGCACACGGATGGAGGAACACGAAGAAACTGTGATTACAACGGATGAGGATGGCGGGGAGATCACCGATACCGTTACAGTAGCGGAAACCATACTGGAGTTTGAGGTAACGCACAAAGCCACAGCCGAAATGGCTGTGGCTTATGGCTTTACCCCACGGCAGAACGAACAGCTCGCCTTGCTGACAGGGCAGGAGTATACCGCACTCTGGATGACGCTGCTGGGCGGCTATGTGAACAGCGGCGGGCAGATTATCGAACCGGATACTGATTGGGTGGGGACAGGCATATTTGCATGGCCGCTTCCACAGAGTTTTACGATCACTTCTCCTTTTGGTTACCGGAAAGATCCGTTCACCGGCGAGGTGACGTACCACAGCGGTACGGATATCGCCGCTCCGGCGGGCACGCCCATCCTTGCGGCCGCCGCCGGCATGGTGACCATTGCCAACGGCACCGACCCGTGGGGTGGAAGTTATGGCTACTACATTAAATTGGACCACGGAGAAGGAATGGAGACGCTGTACGCGCATTGTTCAGCCATCGCGGTAACGGCGGGCCAGCAGGTGCGGCAGGGTGAGGTGATCGGCTATGTGGGTACTACGGGGAACAGTACAGGTAATCATCTGCATTTTGAGATGAGGGATGCCATGCGACAAATAGATGCGATGAAATATTTCACAATACAAAAATAAATGTTAAAACGCCTAAAAGAACGCTCATCTGCGCAAGGAATTTTTTGTTCTGTATTGAAACGGCCCCGTTGGAGAGCTAATGGGGCCAAGAGTAATTTATGTGGTTATTATTGAGAAAAGTACTCTCTGAAATCAGACGAGCTCTTTGTTTGTATCCAGAAATGATTAGGAAAGCAATGTTTTCACATCTTTTCCTTCGCCAAAACTTTGCTCATATTCTATTGTCAATTGTGCTTGATATGAGTCCCATTCATGCATGGAAGCATAATTGGGCGGTTGGATTTGGTTTGTCATCGGCGATACACAAAAACCCATAAAACGGTATCCTTTCAAAATAAGCTTTATCAAATCCGACAAGCAGAAATACAATCGCTCCAAGGGCCGCTGCCAGAGAAGTGTCCTGTTTCATCAGACAGATACCGTAGTTTGGGACAAAAAAGTGTTTCAAGAGTATTTGGTTCATTCCGAGCAAGTTTTTCCATCTGATGTGCTGCTGTTTCAAACCGACCTTCCAACCCCGACAGGCGTATATCAATGACTTCGAACCCATAGGGCTTGTTGGTTCGCTCCCAAAGCGATGCCCAGGCTGCCCGGCAGCATTTTGTCTGTTTCATACATTGCATGGCAAGCTCTGCCAGGTTCAAGGCATTGTCGTCAGCCTTTGCATGGGGGGCCCGCTCACGCCAACGACACTTTTCTGTGATTTTTGAAAAAGAGAATATTAATACGGGGACGATGACATCCGAGATGATCCTCACGGTGCTGAGTGCTTTTGCACAGGCGGAAAGTGAGTCTATCAGCCAAAACGTTGCCCGGGGAAAACGGATGGGGTACAGACAGGGGAAATTTTCATTTCCATATAGCTGTATGATAGGATACAGAAAAGGGCCGGATGGAAATCCACAAATCATCCCCGAGCAGGCTGAGACGGTGAGGCTAATCTACAATGATTATCTGGCAGGAGACAGCCTTGTAAAAATAGCAGAAAATCTGGACGCCCGCGGTATCCCGACTCCGAAGAACAAGGGGAAGTGGTCGAGCCAGACGGTGATGCGGATCCTTCAAAATGAGAAATACGCGGGCCATGTGCTACTTCAAAAAACATATACGGCAGATTTGTTGTCTGGAACGATCAAGAAAAATAACGGGGAGCTGCCCCAGTACTATATAGAGAATAACCACACACCAATCGTGTCACAAGAAATGTTTCTGCTGGTGCAGGAGGAAATTGCGCGAAGGAAAAGCAAAAGTCCTGCGTCACAGAAAAAAGTCAGAACGAACCGGGGTCGCTATACCAGCCAGTATGCGCTTTCGGAGCGCTTGATATGTGGAGAGTGTGGCTGTTATTACAGGCGGGTCACTTGGAATATCCGTGGGAAAAAGAAAATCGTTTGGCGCTGCATCAATCGGCTGGAGTTCGGAAAGAAGTATTGTAAGTCGTCACCGAGCATATCGGAAGATGTGCTGCACAATGCGATTCTGAGAGCGATCCGGGAGCTGGCTCAGCAACAAAGGGCGCAGACTCAAAAATGTTTGCACGACACGATATTGCAATGCGCTACAGGCGGATTGGACATATCGCTCACTACGTTGAAAAATCAACTGG
>DBFXIC010000418.1:0-4379 GCA_048455095.1 Anaeromassilibacillus sp. | reverse complement strand
ATATAGATGCTGCCCAAGAAGTTGACAATACAGGTGAACACAGTGGCAATGACCAGGAAGGGAATATAGCGCCACGACTCATAAAATGCTTCCGACACCAGCAGCTTCATAATGACCTTGCTGAACAAAATGATGCCCGATCCGGTGATAAACAGCAGGGAAGAATAGGAGCGGAACACCTTGGAAAAGAAATTCCCACGGCCCTTGGACTCCGTAACCGCCGACATCTGCCAGGCGTCCATAAAAATACCGGAGACCAGAATGACAACCGACGGCACCTTATACGCCGCCGCATAGAGGCCGTTGTATTTTTCACCCATCATATAGGCGACGATGTACCGGTCGGAGACGTTGGTGATCCACCACAGGATGTTGTTCGGGATCAGCGGCACCGCGTATTTCAGCATGGCTCTTGAGACGGAACGCTGCAAGCCCTGGAAGCGGATAAAGCGCCACAGTTCCGCGTTGAGGCCCAGGAACAGGACCGAGAGCGCATCGGAGCACACGATGGCCAATACATAACCGAATACGCCGCCCTTGAGCCCGACCAGGAACCAGACATTGAACAAAATGGTGGTGACCGTGCTCAAAATGCCGTCCACGGCATAGAGCCGCACCTGGCCGCGCGCGCGCACGAATTGCGAACAGAGCGACCGCAGGCTGGACATCAGAACAAAGGCATAGATCAGCATCGTGTGGCCGGAGAGAAAATCCAGCATATCCAACAGCGGATACGCCAAAAGCATGATGCAAAACCCGGCCAAGATCGTGACCAGGCCCGTGGTAAACACGTCGTGCTTTCGGATGTCCCGGTCCAGCCCAAAGCGGATGACCGCGTTGACGATGCCCAAAGACACCAGCGGGAGCAACAGATTCCCGGTTTGTACAATCAAATCCGTAACGCCGTACTCCGCATCCGTCAGGACGCGTGTGTAGAGCGGCATCAAGAGGAAAACCAGCACCTTCGAGCTGAAGGTGCCGATTGCAAAGATCACGGTATTGGAAACCAGTTTTTTGTACTTATCCAACGCATTCCCTCCTGAGAACTGAAATCCGCACCTTGAACCGGTGCATATCTGTCCGGATGGTGAATCACAGCTTTTGCAGTTCCTCTGCAAAGCGCATATGGTTGGCTTTATCGTAGAAGGAGGCGTGCCACATCTGGCGGGCGTTGCTGCGCAGGACCGTCTTTCTGGCGGCGGAAGCGTCCGCATAGGCCGCAATGGCGGCGGCGATCTCCGCCGGTGTGGGATTTGCCCCCAGCAGATACCCGGTGCCCTCGTTGATGATCTCCGGAATCCCGCCCACATCGGTGCCGACAGCCGGTATGCCAAACGAAAAGGCCTCCATGATGGACACCGGCGTTCCGCCCTCCGTCTGGGAAGCGGTCAGGAAAAGGTCCACATGGGTGGTCCTGTAGTACTCCACCACGGTTGCGTTGGGCACGGCCCCCAGGAACTCATAGGAAATATCGGGGTTGCCGCCCAGTTTTTCCTCCGCCAGCTTTCTGATTTCCTCTTCCTGGCTTCCGCCGCCCGCGTGCACCCAGCGGAGTTTCCTGCCTGGGAGCAGGGCCAGCGCCTCAATTAAAAGTTCCAGGCGTTTGATCGGGATCACATTGGAGCAGGAAAACAGGCTGATTGCCTCGCATTTGCCCGGCGGGTTCAAACCGTTGTCGGGCACCCCGAGATAGGCCATCTTGTAATGCTCGCTGCTCTGTGTGGCAAAGTGCGCCATATAGTAGGCGCGTGCCCGGCGGCAGACAAAGAACACCGCGTCCATCTGCCCGTCCATAAACCGCTTGTACGGCTGCACGCCCGCCGGCGAGCGGTCGTTATAGAGGTCATAGCCGTGGGTACGCGTGACGATGCGCAGCTTTGGGTTGCGTTTTTTCTCCATGGCGAGCGCCATAGCGCCGTAATTATACCAGTAAGAATAATAAAGGGTATGTTCAATCCGGTCGAAAAAGCCCTCGTCCCGCAGGTATTTTTGAAAAAGATGGGCGGAAAGACGGAAATTGCGCACCTCTGCCTCCCGCGCACGCAGGGAACCCCCGGCATGCTCTTTGCCGAACACGCTGCGGTAATAATGCCGGTCGAACAGGCAGCCCAACAGATTGCGGAGCTTGTCCCAAACAGTGGCGTCCCTATGATAGTGGTACAACTTCACGCCCTGGGGAAGCGGATATTCCTGTTCCTTCGCGGGGCTCTTGCAGATCAGACTCACTTCAAAGTGCTGGCATGTCACCGCGAGCTCCGGCTGGACAAAGGGCAGTTCCCCCCTGGTATAGGGGTAGTGATCAGTGATCAGGATCAATCGTTTCATGGCGGCCGCTCCTATTATACAGTCTCCGGCAGGGATTCGGGCTCCGGCAGCTTCTTTTCGAAGAGCGGGGCCTGAACCAGCCAGTATACCAGCGCAATGCTGTAGGCAAACGGCGGATAGGACGATGCGAGCAGCGACGTCACCAGGTAGCCGGGCATCAACAGCACCGGGAAGATGGCGTAGGGATCGCTTTTCCTACGCCGGAGATAATAGAACAGGGCCCGGAATCCGGAAGCCACATTGATTGCAAAATAGAATAGGACGGTAAAGAAGCCGCTGTCGTACAAAATCTGAATCAGGCAGTTGTGCGCGGTGGCGGCAATACCGTAGTTGTGCACATAGATTTTTCCGCGCTCGTGGCCAAACGGCTCCGCACGCTTTGCAAACGCCTCCCAGATCAGGGTGCGGTGCGTCGTCACCTGGTCGGCATTTTTTCCATCGGTATTCAGGCGGTCCATCGCCGCTTCCAGAGCGTCGTCCAGCTTTGCGCCGCTGAGGCGCGGGTCGAGGTATTCGTAGCCCTCCGGCAGCAGATTGTTGACCGCTGCATAATAGTACACGGCATACGTGCTGCCCTTGACAAGCCAGAAGGTCCCCGGCACGCAGATCACGGCCGCGAGAATCATAGGCAGAATCTGTTTCAGCGCGCGCAAAGCGATCGCCTTAAAGCCCTCGCCCCAATGCGCTACGATATAATGCAAGACAAACCACAGGACAAACGAAACCGCCGCGGCAAGCAGCGCCGTACGGGAGCGGCTGAAAACAATCAGCGCCACCGAAGTGCCCAGCCCCAGCAGGGACGGAACCAGTTCCTTATGGTCGCGGCAGGCAAACACGGCGTATTTGACCAGTGTGCCGGGGCGACGCCAGTCCGGCCGCACCGGTGCGGCCGCGCGGGGCTTTTGATCCCATTTATGCCATGCAAGGGTATAGTTCATCATAAAGAGCGGGATGGTGCAGGTGAGATACTGGCCGAGTGAATTTGCGTTCGTAAACAGCGCGCGGTACTGGCTGCCCGTGATCGGGCTGAACAGCACACTGAGTACGAAGAACACCAGGTTGAACATCACCAGGCCCTTGGTGAGCAGGCGGAACAGGGTGCCGTAATCCCCGCGGTTGTTCCAGATAAAATAGACACACGGGAATACCAGCGAAAAGATGATCGAAATCGCGGCCCAGTCGAGGGATGTGACGATCGCAGACACGATAAAGAACACGCACATGCCCGTCCATAGCAGCGTCATCAGGGCGTTGCAGCGCTTGCGCTGTAGAGGCCCCTTGATGGAGCAGATTGCCACAACCGCCATCAGCAGGCAGCCGAGCAGGTCGAAAAAGACGTATTTGACAATGGAAGGCAGCGGAAGGCGCTGCAAAATCAGGCTGGTGATATTGGTATGTTCCAGATAGATGATGACCATGATTCCGAAAAATGATGCGCTGATCAGGAAATTCTTAACGCGCTCGCTCATAACGCGCGCCAGTCCCTCAAAAGGCTTGAGCACCACCAGGAAGATGGTCTGCATCAAATCGGCAACCAGATCTGCGGCCCGTTCCAGCAGATTGCCGGATGTTTCCGTATGTCCGTTCATTCCATATCCTCCAAACCGAATTTGTCATTTTCCCTGTAATTCCCACAGCTTGCGCTGCATTCTCTCAAAATCAGAAGAATCGTAAACGTTATTATATACCATCTGTTTCTTTTCTGTCAACGCACCCAAACTGAGTTTGGATGCACGGCCGGCGCAGGGCCTTCTGCAAGAAATGAGTTGTGCGTCCGCCGGACAGAAACTGCCAACTCCCGATTTGCCTCGGGCCAAGAAAGGAAATCGCCGGAGGCGCGAAAAACGCTGTGCGTCCGCCGGACAGAACCAGGCTGAGCCTGGACGCACGGGCAAACTGAGTTTGCATGCACGGCCGGCGCAGGGCTTTCTGTAAGAAATGAGTTGCGCGTCCGCCGGATAGAAACTGCCAACTCCCGATTTGCCTCGGGCCAACAAAGGAAATCGCCGGAGGCGCGAAAAACGCTGTGCGTCCGCCGGACAGAACCAGGCTGA
>DBFXIC010000417.1:0-4227 GCA_048455095.1 Anaeromassilibacillus sp. | reverse complement strand
CGTTGTGGCTGACCTTCGCGCCCTTGGCGTAAGCGTCCGTGCTGCCGGTGGGCTGCCGCCACTGCGGCCACTCCTCCGCCGGGTCGTCGATGCGCACCCAGAGGGACGAAGCCGCGTCCGGCTGCCAATCCGCCTGCGACGCGTGGGCCGTCAGGCAGCGGTAGAGCAGCCCGCTGTATTGCACGCGGTCGCCCACCGTGTATGTATGTCCAGCAGGATTCCAGGCCGGGAACATCCAGGCGCATTCCGGTGCTTCCTCGTCTGGGATGTTTGACGCCTGTTTTTCGATCTGTGTCCGCAAGATTATTGCTTCTTCAATGACCTTCATTCGCTTTGTTCCCCCCTTATTTTTTGATGCTTCCTAAAATCACTGCGCTTCCACTTATTTTTGCAATGAGCACACGGTCCCCGTTCGCCAGAGAGCAGGATGCGAGCATATGATATTTTTTTCCGCTGCTTGTATCCTCTCCATCAAATTTTACCTCTGCTGTAGTTCCAACCACTTTCACAACAGTCGCCATCTTGATAGGGTTATCATATTGATCATGTACAGTATCAAAAATGGATTTATCTATCAAATGTAAATCACTCGCTTTCCAGTATGCGTCATTTCCATATTGGACAGATCGATTTCCCATTCAGTTTCTTCCAATATCCCGTTGTATTGAGGCAAATCAAGTGCTATGGTGTTTCCAATACCGTGATCCGGATTAATGGCTGTTATAAACTTTACGGTTTCGATACCTTGCATGTCCGCAAATGCTACCGCCTTGACATAGTTATCAAGGTCGGCCTGTGTTGCAATGTTATCCGGTCTCAGGACAACTACTTTCCGGCGCCCAGTGTATACCGTGCTCGTTTTGCTTAAGGGATTATCATTGACATATTTTGATACCAAAGGCTCGTCGTAGTCAGGATTGCTGACCACTGCCACAAACACGTTTGGTATTTCATGGGTGTTGCTTTCAATGGTGATCACCGGGGATATAATGCTTGCTTCGCCTGACCGATAAGTATGCTTAATGGTGGCCACAGAAGGGTATGTGTGAGCTCTCAACCTGCAGGTTCCTGTCCGATCAAATTCAATTCCTTTATAACTGATTTCTTCAAGCAGTTGATTTACGACCTTCAGCTTTTCGGTTCCAACGTCCCAATCGGCACGATCTTCCGCAAAAACAGCATTTGACGGTTCTGTGGCTATTCTTGTGATGCCTGCAGATATAAGGATTTCTTCAATTTTTGCGATATAAGCGCTGCCTGCAGGCAGCAGAATTCGACTATCGAGCTTGTCTTCCTGCAGAGTCACCGCCAAATCATAGGCGTCGATTTGAAGCATACCGTCTTCGTTCGACACGCTCCCAGGGACAAATACTCCCAATGGCGTTTCGTTTCCGTTGCTGATCAACACTGGTCGCAGCTGATCTTTATACCAATCTATGCCACTGTCCTGCGCGGCGGTAAACGATGCGCTTGTCTTGATTTCTCCGTCACTGGACATAGTGATTTTTGCCTTCGTCGTCGATAATACGCCTTTTTTAACCGGCCCTCTATAGACATCCACTCTATACCCAATGTTCCGGGCGCCACTTTTGTAATCAATCATAGGAGATTTCCTCTTCCCCGTCGATTTCCGTAATATCAAATTCAGCAGTTATGACCATTCGGCCGCTTTTTTTAATATTTTGGATAACTCCGATGCATCGGTTTCCGCGACAATCCCGCAAGATCACTGCATCACCCTCGCATACCAATCGTTCTATGGCGTAATAGCTTTCGGCATCCAAAAAGCTATATTGATAATTCCATGTGATCGTCCGGCCTTCCGTAACGTCATAGACGGGTAATGACCGGCCAGCAAAAATATGCTCGGTCATATTCTTTGCAATCTCTTTCTGCGGCGATGGAGGCGCATCATCGTTATATTTAAGGCAGGTTAAATGTTTGGGATTTTTGAGCTTTGCGATAAATGCATACTTGATTTTGGGTGCATCAATTACTGTATTGCTGTCATAATAATTCCCGTCATCCGCCACAACACGCAATGTATATGCATGATTTCCGGCTGTCAAATAGTCTTCGTAGCTGTTCCCGGTAATTTTGGCTATCGGCTTTCCGTCGCGCAGAATATACCGCGTTCCTGGCGCCGTCTCTTGCCCTTCGGCCAAAATGCTTACAGCAATTCTGACGGCGCCGGGAATCGGTTCGGTGGTAATTGTTTCCGTTCCCGTCGGACGGTTTACGATTTGTACCTGTGACGACGTATAGTCGCTCCAATCTCCTTGCCCGTTCTGAATTCTCAGCAAAAACATGTATGTCCCATTAGGCAGACAAGCCTTTATCTTCCGTTCTTTTTCCGATCCAAATATCGCGCCGCTGTCTTCGACGATCGCCTCGGACTGCTTTATGATCAACTGGTATGCCTGCTGATCAACAGATGACCATTTTATGATCGCCCTCGGTACGGCCTTTATGCTGATAATAGCTGGAGGCTTCGGAGGAGCGCTCACGATGGACGGATCGCTGTTGCTGTACTCCCCGGGAACGTCGTCGGTGTTGTATGTGCGGACGCGCCAAACCAATTGACCGGCACCGAACGTTCTGGCCGGCGCTGTGTATTCCTGCTGCGGTGTCACCGAGTGTAAAACAAGATGTTTCCAGTCTCCGCCTTGTCGGTAATCTAAATCATATGCATACTGCGCGGAGCCGGAATCACTATTGTGGGTCCACTTGAAGGTGATTGTTTCTTCACCGTCGAGATATGCGGACTGCGGTTCTATGATCCGTGGGGCGTGGGGAACGGTATCTTTTGTTGTTATGTCGGCCCAGGCAGAAAAACCACCAACTCCGCCGTCGTCTGTTGTGAATTTAATTCTCCACTGATAATCTTTTCCGTTAATTACTGTGCCAGAGGGCACAGTAATTGCAATGGAGGTTTTGCCATCCAAGCTGTAGGTCATCCCGATGTCTTTTGTTGTCGTTGTTCCTGTGGATTTATCCTTAAACTCAAATGTGGCCTTTGTAATTGTGGGAGCGGCGATGACCAAAAATGACTCAAAAGTTATTGTGAATTGATTATCCCGGTTTGCTCCTATATAAGCACCTTGAGATGGGATTTGTTCCGTAATTGTTGGTGTAAAATCTTCAAATTCGAAAACGATTCCAGGCTGTTTGTTAGTTTCCGATTCACCGACTCCGTACATTCGTTGCGACAGACTGGGAATATTGCTGCCTCTATAAGGCACCTGCATTTTGAACCCTATAGGTAATTGGTTATAGAGCTGTGTAGGCGTTATCTTGTCAAATATTGCACTTATATCATTGCTTTGATATAAACTCCCATCATAGTCAATGTCTAAAGCTAACACGGAATCAGCAGCGGGCATATCTCTGTCCCATGTGATACTTTCATCGAATGTCTCGGAAAATTTTAAAAGCTCAATACCGATCTTTGACGGGTTATTGTTGAAAGCAAAGGCCCTATAAAAATTGATAGATACAATTCGTTTCGTTTTATAACTATTTAGAATTGCATTATCTCCTTTAAAATAAGCTTTGTATGTCCCCGTTTCAAGTCCGTTGCCTCCAATTTGGAATACGGACTCATTATATCCAATACTCGAAGCTTTTCCGCTTCCAAGCAAGCTTGGTATCCATTTAACCGTATATTTTGCCATTCGATCACCTGCCTTTCTGCACGTTTCTGCGGCGCTGTGCCTCTGCAATCCGGATGATGTCGCTGAATTCTTTCACGTCCTTTGCGGGGATCGTAATGTTGTAAATATAGGTATCTCCACTACCTTTCATGATTTTGCGGGTTTCCGCCGCTGACTTGACGCGGGCGCCGGCCGGCAGATCATAGATTTCCGGCCCATTTTCGCCGAGCAGGGCGGGGCCACCCGGATGATATTGCGTGCCAGAAGCGTAATGAGGCGTGCTTCCGCCTTTTACATAGGACGGGAGATTTTGATAGGCGTGCTGCGTGCTTTGGATTTGGCCTTGTGCTTTACTCATACTATCGCCAATTGCTTTAAATGAACTTTCAATCTCTCCTTTTTTCCCAAATAAAATTGCAATTACCGTTATAAGTGCAGTTATCGTCATGACAACAGCAATGATTTTCAAAACTGTTTTGTCTGCCCCATCAAAAGATTTAAAAAAATCGATAACCATTCCTCCGGTTGATTTCATTTCCTTTGCTGCTTTTGTCACCATAATGACCATAGCGAT
>DBFXIC010000416.1:0-3064 GCA_048455095.1 Anaeromassilibacillus sp. | reverse complement strand
ATCCCATATATTACTTACAGCACCCTATTTTCTGGGGTGCTGTTTTTTTCTATCCTTTGGATAGTCCTTTGGATAGTCCTTTGGATAGTCCTTCGGATACTCCGAAGGACTGTCTGAAGGATTATCCTCCTCCAGAAAAATCCAGAAATGAAACGAAAGAATGATCAAATCCCCCAAAGAATTAGTTTTATCTTAACATTTCCGCTAAAAATGTGTGGTATACTGAAAACCAGAAAAGCAACAAAGACTTGTCTTGTTTCGACGATATTCTTTCTTATTTGCTCCCCTGGAGGATTGTTTATGACTCGTTATTACAAAGTTCCTTCGGACCCATCCTCCTATCGGCCGGATGATCCGAACTCCTACACCTATGTGGATGGCTACGGCTTTACTCCGCCGCCGCCCATCCTCACCGAACGCCGCCTTCTCCAGCGGTATTCCAACGGGCTTGGGTTTTCCATCCTGTTGTATTTCATTCTGACCGCGTTTGTCCCCTTCCTGATTTTGTGGGGATGCGCCGTCTTCCGTCCTGCAATCCGTATCTATGGCAATCAGGTGCTGGCATCCTCCAGCATCATTCAGCTGGTCAACCTCCTCTCTTCGGTGATCTGCCTGTTCCTGCCATTCTTCCTGTTCGTGCTGCTCTCGCACGTTCCGCTGCGGATTGCTTTCCCGCTTCGCCGTTTTTCGTCCTCGCTGTGTGTTCCATGCGTCTTTGTTTCGCTGGCTGTCAGCGTGGTCGGTGTGGTTTCTTCCTCTTTGCTGGGAAACCTTCTCTCTCTGTTCTCTCTTACGCCGCACACCAGTCTCTATCTGCCGGAAGAAACCGGTGCCCGGGTCCTGTTTGGCCTCCAGCTCTGTCTGATTGCTCCTCTGGTGGAAGAATTTGTGTTCCGCGGCATGATCTTCCAATCGATGCGCCGTTTTGGTGACAGCTTTGCGCTCATCCTGTCCGCAATTTTGTTTGCGATGTTCCACGGAAATCTGGTGCAGGCACCAAATGCCTTTTTGATGGGACTGGTCATCGGTTACTTCGTGCTTTACTCCGGTTCTTTGTGGGTGGGCGTGATTATCCACATGGTAAACAATATCCTCAGCTTTGCGATGGACCTGATCGGCACCGTCCTTCCCGCTGAATATCAGGCGGTGTTCACCCTGTGCATCTTCGCCTTCTATCTGATTTCCGGTCTGGCAGCGCTTCTCCTGCTGGTACGAAAATATCCTAACATGTTCATGTTTATCCGTTCCACCACCCTTTCAACCGAACGAATCAAATACCGCGTTGCCTTTTCCTCGGTGACCATGGTATTTGCACTGATCCTGCTTTCTGCAATCATCATTCAGAACATGATTGCCTAATCTTTCAAAATCGGTGGTGAAACTATGCAGCAGTCCATTCCATTCTATCAGCAGCGCGATGCACACTGGATGCATCAGGCGCTGCTGGAAGCAAAAAAAGCCGCAGCTCTGGGAGAGATTCCGGTCGGAGCGGTCATTGTGCGGGATGAGCAGGTCATTGCCCGCGCCCACAACCGCCGGGAGCTGGATCAGGACGCGATGGCGCACGCCGAGGTGCTGTGCATCCAGCAGGCCTGTCGTGTGTTAAACAGCTGGCGGCTGAGCGGATGTACCCTCTATGTCACGCTGGAGCCCTGCCCGATGTGCAGCGGTGCAATCATCAACTCCCGCCTGGATCGGGTGGTATACGGCGCCAAGGACGACAAGGCGGGCTGTGCCGGTTCGGTGGCAGACCTTTTCGTGATGCCGTTTAACCATACGCCTGTTATCCGCTCGGGTATCCTGGAAGAGGAATGTGCCGCGGTGCTTAGCGAATTTTTTGAAACTCTCCGTAAAAAGCCGGAAGATTTTGAGCAAAACTAAAGCTTAAAATCCCGGCTTTTTTTGTTTTAAAAATGCCGATTTCAGACCCTTTTTGCGCAGTGCCAAATTTTTAGCGCAAAATACGCCTTTCTTCACTTCAATTCAACAGAAATCCACATGATGGATTGTTGAAAACTTCGTTGAAACTGTTAAAACTATGATATTTTACTTCTATTTTACATTTGGTAATCAACTTTCAACTCTTTCAACCACCTGTTTGTGGAAATATGTGGATGTTTTTTCCGACAACAGTTTATCTTTTTTCCTTGCAGTCAATAGCACGAAATAGTATAATAGAACCATGAGAAATACGCAAAAATCCGTTGATTTCTGTACGAAAGAGGTGACAAACGTGGCGCGTGCCGTAGTGTGTATTACTCCCCCCTTCGGAAAGATCAAACCGCTTTCCGACCTGGTGGTTTTCTCGGATGTAAAATCCTATATTCCCGAATGGGACACTCCCGATTATCTCAATGCCTGCCGCAAGTATGCGATGAAAAACAACGTCTACCTGATTCCAAGCCGCTTTGTAGTCAACAATATTCTTTATCTGTGTTTGTTCTCTCCCAAAGGCGAGGTTCTGGGCATCCAGGGCGCTACTCACCGCAACCTGTACAATCAGGCGGAGCTTTCCCAATATGACAAAATCGAACCGATCCAGACCCCGATCGGAAACATCTTTCTGTGTGTGGACGTGGACATCTATCATCCGCAGGTGCTGCGCATTGCCCGCATGAAGGGCGCACAGATCGTGATTGCTTCCCAGTTCATCGACTCCTATCAGCTCAGCCGCCACATGCTGACTACCGGCATCTGGAACGCCGCACAGTCAAACGGCGTCTATGTTGTTGGCTGCTGCAACTGTTTTTCTGCGGTCGCTGCTCCCTGCTGTCTGACACAGGACGAAAGCGGCTATCTGGTCCCGCCGGCAAGCTCCCATTCGCTGTTTGCAAAGTTATACCTCAATAAGCTAAACAAGAGCGAATTTGGCGGCAACCTGCCGGACAAGCTGGATCTGCGCATCTATGAGAAAGGAGGGATTTCCTGATGAACTTAAAACACATGGCTGCTGCAAAGCTTCTCTGCTCCAACTGGAGCAGCACAAAGCTGGATCATCTGCTGGAACAGACCGACATCAGGATGTCCCGCGCGCTGGATTATGTCATGCCAAACAATATCAAGG
>DBFXIC010000415.1:0-8999 GCA_048455095.1 Anaeromassilibacillus sp. | reverse complement strand
GCCTGCATAGACAGGACTTTCCTGCGGATAATAAGGTCGTGACACATCTTTCGATCATTCTACAGAACGGTCAAATATAGATCATCAGGAGGGAATCAATTTTGAAGGCCACAGGAATCGTGAGAAGAATCGACGACCTTGGAAGGGTCGTTATCCCAAAGGAAATCCGTCGTACGCTGCGCATCCGTGAGGGCGATGCATTGGAAATTTTTACAGATGCGCAGGGCGGTGTTATCTTTAAGAAGTATTCGCCGGTTGGAGAGATGTCTGCGTTTGCCGGGCAATATGCGGAGGTCTTGAACAAAATGCTGAACCGGCCGGTGGTGGTGTGCGACCGCGATCATGTGATCGCCGTTGCAGGCATTTCCAAAAAGGAGTATCTGGAGCGCCGGGTGTCCCCTGATCTGGAAGAGTATATGCAGAATCGAATGGCTTACCCCAACGGCGACGCCAACGAGATTCGCCCTGTGGAGGGGATTGAAAAGACGGCCAGCGTCATTTATCCCATCATTGCGTCCAGCGATGTGAATGGCGCCGTCGTGCTGCTTTCCGGAGATGCAGGGGAGCCCACCGGGGAAATCGAAGAGAAGCTTGTCCAAGCCGCCGCATTCTTCCTCGCCAAACAAATGGAGGAATAATGGTAGGTTGAACCTGCACACACGGCTGGCGCAGGGCTTTCTGCTGGGAAATAGCTGTACGTTTACACGTTCGCCGGAAAGAAAGAGCCAGCTCCCAAAAAGTTGTTTCGAACTTCCCATAGGGTGCAGCTATTTCTAGAAGATTGCTACAAAATGTGCTTGCAGCTGCACGGTTTCACAAAGCATGGCGGAGAGCAAATCCTTTGGGTGCTAGCCCAGGAAACCGCCGCAGGGTGAGAACGACAATGCGTGTCCGTAGACGGCGCTGTACGCCCGTTATGTGTCCCGGATAGAAGGAACCAACCCCGGTTTATGCCGAACCAACAAAGCAAATCGGCAGAACCGAAAATGACGCTGTGCGTCCTTGCATTTTTGCAGAAGTTGTGATACACTATACAAAGTAATATTATGTGAGGATGAAAGAGTGGGGCAACCCACTCTTTTGTTTGCATTATGAGGTGAAACGATTGGCAGCGAAAAAGAAAGGCGGCAATACGGTCGCCCTGGTGCGGCAGCTGGCAGAGCCGATTGCACGGGACCTGGGCCTGATGCTCTGGGACGTGCGCTTTGTCAAAGAGGGCGCAGACTGGTTCCTGCGTATTTTTATCGATAAGCCGGAAGGGATCGGCATTGAGGACTGCGAGGCGATGAGCCGTGCGGTCAACGGACCGCTCGATGAGCTGGACCCGATTGAGCAGTCCTATTGCCTGGAGGTCTGTTCCCCGGGCATGAACCGCGAGTTGACGCGGGATGAGCATTTTACCGCCTATCTGGGCGCGCCGGTGCAGGTCAAGCTGATCCGTCCGGACGACAACGGGCGGCGCACTATTTCCGGCATCCTGCTGGATTACCAGGAAAATATAATGACTCTGCGGACGGATGAGGGCGATGAACGCTCCGTGGCCAGGAAAGACGCTTCCAGCGTTCGGCTTGCGGATGACGACTTTGGAGGGATTGAGGAATGAGCGAAGTTTTTGAGGCGCTGAGCCTGCTGGAAAAGGAACGCGGTATCCCGGTGGATTTTATGGTGGACCGCATCAAAAAGGCCATTGTGACCGCGTGCAAGAACAGCTATGGCAACGAGGACACCGTCATCAATATGGACCCGGATACGGGCGCATTTGAGGTTTACCTGCGCAAGACGGTGGTGGAGGATATCGAAGAGCCGGGCAAGGAGATTTTGCTGGAAAAAGCGCGTGAAATCGATCCTACGGCCGACATCGGCGATATGGTCAGCGTGCACCTCAATACAAAGGAGTTCGGACGCATCGCGGCACAGACTGCCCGGAATATCATCCGGCAGGGAATCCGCGACGGCGAGCGCGGCCAGATGATGCAGGAATTCCAGAGTAAGCACCAGGAACTGGTGTCCGCGCTGGTGGAACGCATCGATCCCCGTACCGGCGCCGCCACCCTCAAAATTGGCAAAGCCGAGGCCGTCCTGCCCAAGAGCGAGCAGGTGGGCGGCGAGGAATTCAAGGAAGGCGACCATGTCAAAGTGTATGTGGTGGACGTCAAGGAGACCGAAAAGGGCCCCCGCGCGATGATCAGCCGCACGCATCCCGACCTGGTAAAACGGTTGTTTGAAACGGAAGTGCCGGAAATTTACGACGGTACGGTGGAGATCAAGGCGGTTTCCCGTGAGGCGGGCTCCCGCACGAAGCTCGCAGTCATCAGCCATAACCCGGATGTCGACGCGGTCGGCGCGTGCATTGGCACGCGCGGCGCGCGCGTGTCCAGTATCGTAAACGAGCTGGGCGGAGAAAAGATCGACATTGTGGAATACAGCGAGGACCCGGCGAAATTTATCGCTTCGGCCCTCTCCCCGGCGACGGTGCTTTCCGTCGTGACGGCAGAGGACGGTTCCCATGCCTGCCGCGTAACCGTACCGGACAGCCAACTTTCTTTGGCAATTGGCAATAAGGGGCAGAACGCACGCCTGGCGGCAAAGCTGACAGGCTGGAAGATCGACATCAAGCCGGAAAGTGGCTTCTATGGCGAGGAAGAGTCCGGCGGGCAGAAGGACGAAGAAACGTCTGCGCCGGAAGAGGAGCTTCCCGCAGAGGAATAATCCCGGTTAAATGGGAGTTGGGCGAGGGAACGCTTCCCTGCGCAACGGGAGGGCCGCACATGGGTTTGGATGCGGTTCCTCCAAACATGAAAATGGTCGGAAACGGCGCCGCGCGTCCCATGGACGGTCCGTATATGTTGTGCGGAAGCGCCGGGGGAAATTCCCCCAAGCCGCGGTTGTTTTCATATAGATTCATCAGAGTACGTGAAAAAATCACAGTCGGGAAGGGCGGTGTGTGCAAATGCATCAAAAGCGGGTTCCGCTGCGCATGTGTGCAGGATGCGGCGAAAGTAAGCCGAAAAAAGAGCTGGTCCGGGTGGTTCGTTCGCCGGAAGGGGAAGTTTCCCTGGATCTCACGGGCAAAAAGCCCGGGCGTGGCGCTTATGTTTGCAAAAGTGCGGACTGCCTCCGGGCGGCGCGAAAGGCGAGGCGATTGGAGCGTGCCTTCTCCTGTCAAATTCCCGCAGAGGTCTATGACCGTATGGAGGAGGAGATCGGAAAATGAATGAAAACAACAAGCGGCTTCTGTCCCTGTTGGGACTTGCGCGGCGGGCAAACAGGCTCTCACTGGGCAGCGACCCCGCCGAGGAAGCGCTGCGGAAGGGCCAGGCGCGCCTGGTGATGCTGGCGGAGGACCTCTCCCAGCACACTGCTGGCGGCGTCCGGTTTGCGGCGGAAGAAGCCGGGGTGGACGTTTTAACAATGGCGGCCACCATGGACGAAATCAGCATGGCTCTTGGAAAGCGAACCGGAGTTGTTGCGGTGAATGACGCAGGGTTCGCGAAAAAACTGCACGAGCTGTGCGAAGCCGGAACCGGCGAGCAGCGGTGAAATGAGGAGGAATTTCTTATATGATGATTAAATATCGCGTTCACGAGGTGGCAAAGGATTTGGGGCTTCCCAACAAGGAGGTCATTGACACCTTACAAAAATATACGGGCGAGACAAAGAAACACATGACCGCCCTGACAGAAAACGAACTGGATGTGGTGTTCGAGGACTTCACACAGAGAAACCATGTGGAGAGCCTCGACGCATACTTTGCGGAGCAGCAGAAGGAGCCGGCCGTCACGGTGGCGGCGGAGCCGGAGCCGCAGAAACCCGCGGCTCCCGCAAAACCTGCCCCCCAGCCGCAGCCGCAGAATGCCGCCCCTGCCCCGCAGAGGCCGGCGCAGCAGAACCAGCAGCCTGCACAGCAGGGAGGCGCGCCGCGCCGTCCCGCAGTAAAGCCGGGCAAGATCACACCCGTGCGTCCCGCGCCGCAGCAGAACGCGGGCCAGCAGCCTGCACAGCAGGGCCAACAGGGAGGCGCGCCGCGCCGTCCTGCGGTAAAGCCGGGCAAGATCACGCCCGTGCGCCCCGCGCCGCAGCAGGGCCAGCAGAAGAAGCCGGGCACGCCCATCCCGCCGCCCCGCCCAATGCAGACCGGCGCGCCGAACACCACCAATGTCAAGCGCGGCGAGGGCCGTGTGGTGGATACCCGCGCATCCCATGTAGAGCTGGATAAATACAATGAGAAGTATGACCGCCTGGCTTCCGAGAAGGTCAAGACGGAAAATATTGTGCAAAAGCAGAAGATCACACAGCGCAGCAGCCAGTACCGCGGCAGGCCGCGCAACGCCCGCCGCGAGACGGAGGCCGAGCGCCTGCGCCGCATTGCGATGGAGCGCAAGGCGAAGCCGATCACGGTCACGATCCCGGACGAGATCACCGTGGGCGAGCTGGCGGCGAGATTGAAAGCCACCGTTGCGGAAGTTATCAAGAAACTGATGGCCAACGGCGTGTTTGCAACCGTCAACGATACCATCGATTTCGATACCGCTTCCCTGATTGCCATGGAGTTCCATGCCAAGGTGGAAAAAGAAGTGGTTGTCACCATCGAAGAGCGCATCATCGACGACAGTGAGGATGATGACGCCAATCTGGTGCCGCGTGCGCCGGTCGTGGTGGTCATGGGCCACGTCGACCACGGCAAGACCTCCCTGCTGGACGCGATCCGCCACGCGCATGTGACGGACACGGAGGCGGGCGGCATTACGCAGCACATCGGCGCATACCGCGTCAAGATCGACGGCCGCGACATCACGTTCCTGGATACCCCCGGCCATGCCGCGTTTACTACCATGCGCGCCCGTGGCGCACAGGTGACGGATATCGCCGTCCTGGTGGTGGCCGCAGACGACGGAATCATGCCGCAGACCATCGAGGCGATCCACCACGCAAGGGCAGCGAACGTCTCGATTATTGTGGCGATCAACAAAATGGATAAGCCGGGCGCAAACCCGGATCATGTGCTTCAGCAGCTCACCGAATACGAGCTGGTGCCGGAGGAGTGGGGCGGTGAAACACCCTGCATCCGCGTCTCCGCCAAGAAGAAGGAGGGCATTGACGACCTTCTGGAGATGATCACGCTGGTGGCCGATATGAAGGAGCTCAAGGCCAACCCGGACCGCGCCGCAAAGGGCACGGTCGTAGAAGCACGCCTCGACAAGGGCCGCGGCCCGATTGCAACCGTCTTGGTACAGAACGGCACCTTGCATACCGGCGACATCATCGTGGCGGGCACGGCGGTCGGCCGCGTGCGCGCGATGACGGACGAGAACGGCAAGCGCATCGACGAGGCGGGTCCGTCCGTCCCGGTGGAAATCACCGGCCTGGACGATGTGCCGACCGGTGGCGACATCATGAACGCTGTTTCGGACGAACGCCTCGCCAGGGAGCTGGTCGAACAGCGCCGCAATGAGCAGAAGGAAGAGATCTTCAACTCGCAAACCAAGATCACGCTGGATAACCTTTTCGACCAGATGCAGCAGGGCGAGATGAAGGAATTGCAGATCATTGTCAAGGCGGACGTGCAGGGCTCCGTGGAAGCAGTGCGCCAGTCCCTGGAGAAGCTCTCCAACGACGAGGTGCGCGTCAAGGTCATCCACGGCGGCGTCGGTGCGGTCAACGAGTCCGACGTCATGCTGGCAAATGCCTCCAATGCGATCATCGTCGGCTTTAACGTGCGTCCCGACCCGGTGGCCGAGGACAATGCGAAGCGCAGCGGCGTCGATATGCGCTTGTACCGCATCATTTATGATTGCATCGAAGAGATGGAATCCGCTATGAAGGGCATGCTTGCGCCGAAGTTCCGTGAGGTGCAGCTTGGCCGCGGCGAATGCCGTCAGGTCTATAAGATTTCGAACGTGGGCACCGTCATCGGCGGCCATGTCACCAGTGGAAAGATCGTCCGCAGCGCCGACATCCGTGTTGTGCGCGACGGCATTGTGATTGCGGAGGACAAAGTTTCCTCGCTCAAACGCTTCAAGGACGACGTGAAAGAAGTGGCCGATGGCTATGATTTCGGTATGACCCTGGAAAAATTCAACGACGTCAAAGAGGGCGACGTATTGGAAGCCTTCACAATGGAAGAATACAGAGAGGACTGACCGGTTTTCCCGGCCGTCCAGGACGGCCCGGGGCGCATTCGCGCGCTTCGGCCGCGGAGGTGAAACGATATGCCAAGCCATAGAATGGGACGGACCACGGAGGACATCCGGCGCGAGCTTACGGCGATTTTCCGGGAGCTGAAGGATCCGCGTGTGCAGGGGCTCATCAGCATCGTGCGCGTGGACGTGTCGAGCGACCTTTCGTACTGCACCGTCTATATCAGCGCCATGGAGGGCCTGGAACATGCTAAGCAGGCGGTTCAGGGCTTGAAATCCGCCGCCGGCTATGTGCGGCGGGAGCTGGGCCAACGGCTCAGGCTGCGCCATGTGCCAGAGATGCAGTTCAAGGCGACGGACTCCATCGAGTACAGCGCCAACATTGCAAAAATCTTGAATGACCTGCCGGTTTCACAGGAGAAACCAGCGCAGGAAGAAGCATCCGAATAACCGCCGGGAGAATCCCGGGGGCACCTGGGATGGCGGGGACGCGTGCGCGGCGCTTGAGGCGCTGCGCCCGGAAATTTGAAAAAATTTCCGGTGGGGATTCTGCGGAATCCCCGCGCGTCCCCGCTTGGGGTTTCCGGGCCCCGGTAAATTTAGGAATCAATTGGCCGAAGGCGCGGGCGCGCCGTGGGCCGGGAGGGAGTGTAGCAGCAATGATCAGCATGGATGACGCTGCGGAGTTTCTGCGCCGTGCGGACGACATCGTTATTTTGAGCCATCAGTTTCCGGACGGGGATACCTTTGGGTCCGCCGCCGCGCTGTGTATGGCTTTGCAGAGCATGGGCAAGCGCGCGATGACGCGCTGCCGCCACGAGATCAGCCCCAAATATGCCTTTATGTTCCGCGGCGTGCAAAAGCAGGTCTTTGAACCCAAAACTGTTGTGGCGGTGGATGTGGCGGACGCCGATTTACTCGGGGAATCCATCCGCGAAGAATTTGAGGGACGTGTGGATCTGTGTATCGACCACCACGCAGGGAACCGTCCCTTTGCGGCGCGCACCTATGTGGACAGCACCGCAGCGGCCACCACGGAGATCATCTACGCACTTATCACAAAGCTGGGCGCGCGGATTACGCCGGAGATCGCAGAGGCCATCTATACCGGCATCACAACGGATACCGGCTGTTTTAAATACACGAACGCGACGCCCCGCACCTATCGCATCGCGGCGTGCATGATGGAGACCGGAATCGATGCGGCCACCATCAACCGCGAGATGTTTGATACCAAGACCCGCGCCCGCCTTGAGATGGAGCGCAGTGTTCTAGATTCCATGAAATTCTATTTAAACGACCAGTGTGCGGTTGTGTACATCATGCGGGAGATGGTCGCAAAAGCAGGCGCCAGTGAGGACGACCTGGAAGGACTTGCCGCGATTCCGCGTCAAGTCGAGGGCGTACTTGTGGGTGTCACCCTGCGCGAAAAGAAGAGCGGGGAATACAAGATCTCCCTGCGCACGGAGGTGCCGGTGAATGCAGCGGAAATCTGCGCGCAGTTCGGCGGCGGCGGCCATGCGGGCGCCGCAGGCTGTACGCTCCCGGGCCCGGCGGAGCACGCCACAGAGCAGATCGTGGCCGCAGTGCGCGATTATTTAGACAACCTCATGGAGGGTGCGCAGTGAACGGGGTCCTCGTGATTGACAAGCCTGCGGACTACACTTCGTTTGATGTGGTCGCCGTGGTGCGGCGACTCAGCGGCAGGGAAAAAACTGGACACACCGGTACACTGGACCCTATGGCGACGGGCGTGCTGCCTGTGCTGCTGGGGAAAGCGACGCGCGCGGCCTCCCTGCTGGAGGATACCAGCAAGGAATACCGCGCGGCATTTGCGTTCGGATACGCAACGGACACGCAGGATTCCACCGGCGAGATGCTCTCCCGCAGTGAAACGCGTGTGTCAGAGGCGGACCTACTGGCCGTATTGCCGGATTTCCGGGGAAATATCCTGCAGGAGCCGCCAATGTATTCCGCCGTGCGCAAGGATGGCAAGCGCCTATATGAACTGGCCCGCCAGGGTGTGACGGTGGAGCGCGAAAAGCGGCCTGTCACGATTGAAATGCTGGAATGCATCCGGTTTGACGAGGAGTCGCAGACCGGGGAACTGGTGGTGCGCTGTTCAAAAGGGACATATATCCGCACGCTCTGCGCGGATATCGCCGCGGCGCTGAACAGCTGCGGCGTGATGACCGCACTGCGGCGCACGTCTGCGTGCGGCTTTTCGTTGGAGGACGCCTGCCCGCTGGATGAGGCACGCGCACTGGCAGATGCCGGCGCGCTGGAATCGCGTGTCCTGCCGGTGGAGCGTTTGTTTTTGACAAGGCCAGTTTTGCGGGTGTCAGCCGCGCAGGCGACGCGGTTCCGCAACGGCGGCGGGTTGGACATGGCCCGCACAGCGCTTGCCTGTCAGATGCCGGAGGACGGCGCGCGGTTCCGGGTCTATAGCTCGGACGGCGTGTTTTTGGGCCTTGGTACGGCGGACCGCGGCGCAGGCGAGGTGAAAGTCTTAAAGCTCTTTGTATGACAGGCGGCCCGCCCGCCGTGCATTCTGCACGGCGCAAACACGGCTTTGCCGCATTTGCGGGATGCGAAGCATCCCACTGGCGGGACGCAGAAAGCGCTTTGCGCTGGGCGTTCGGGCAGTAAGGCGGCTTCCAAGCGGTGATTTCTCTTGGAACAACAAGCCCAGCTCCGCCGGCTCGTATAAAGGCAGGACTTTTTTCTTAATGCAAGATTGATTTTAAATACGACCCCAAACACCTTTTCGCAAATCCCAGACAAAACGGGGAACCGGAATTGATTGTTGCCTCCCAGTGACAATACCTTTTAGGGCTATTCCCATAGAATTTTTGCTTCTTG
>DBFXIC010000414.1:0-7492 GCA_048455095.1 Anaeromassilibacillus sp. | reverse complement strand
GAATATGTCCCCCGGCACCGCCGCGCCCCCACGGAGACGCGCCGCATGAAGGAAAAGGAAAGCGATACCCACTCTTTACGAAAAACCCTTCTTTCCTCCGGGTCGAAATGCTGCCAGAAACAGCCTGCAACAACAGGCAGTAAGCAGTATACCACAACGTTTTTGGAAATACAAGCATTTTGCCGGATGTGGTGAAAAACTTGTTTTCACGAGGCCGCTTTACACCCGCGCCCCGCTGTGTTACACTGCTTCCAGCGCCCCTGTGCGAAAGGAGACGATTCGGATGGCCCTTTGCAACCTGTGTCCCCGGCGGTGCAACGCCATGCGCACCCCCGACCGGGGCGAGGGCTATTGCCATATGGGAACGCTGCCGGTGGTGGCCCGCGCTGCGGCCCACCTGTGGGAGGAGCCCTGCATCAGCGGCACGCGGGGCAGCGGCACGGTGTTTTTCAGCGGCTGCGCGCTGGGGTGCGTGTTCTGCCAAAACGAATCCATCAGCCATCACAGCCTCGGGCGTGCCATGGACGCCAAAGCGCTGAGCGAATTGTTCGCACGCGTGGAGGACCTGGGCGTGCACAACCTGAACCTCGTCACCCCGTCGCATTTTGCTCCGGTCATCTTTGAAGCCCTTCGCCTGCGCCGGCCGGGAATCCCCGTGGTGTGGAACAGCAGCGGCTATGAAACGGTCGAGCTGGTGGAGGCTGCCGCGGAGTTCGTGGACGTGTTTTTGCCGGACCTCAAGTATTTCAGCGCGGAAACCGCGCGGCAGCTGGCCGGCGCGCCGGATTATTTCCCCGTGGCGCTGGCGGCCATCCGCGCCATGTGCCAGGCCAAGGGCGCGCCCGTCTATGACGGAGAAGGGCTGATGCGAAGCGGCACGCTGGTGCGCCACCTGATTCTTCCGCTACGCACATCCGAAAGCCTGGGCATTCTGGATGCGATTGCCCGCGAGCTGCCTCCCGGCACGCCCGTGAGCCTGATGCGGCAGTATACGCCCATGAACGGGGTCAATCTCCCCGGCCTGGACCGGCGTCTGACGGCCAGGGAATATGCGCGCGTGCGCGATTTCATGCTGGCGCTGGGGCTGGAGGGCTATGTGCAAAGCCGGGAATCCGCCGACAGCGCGTTTACCCCCGCCTTTATGGACGTGGAAAGCACGAGGTTGTTTCCGCCAGAACGGTCGGATGCGGAAAATTGAAATTTTTCGCATTTAGGGGGTTGACATTCGGGATTGTTGGAGTATAATAATCTTCGCTGGTTGTGATACCGCTTCACGAAAGCGGACCGGCTGGCGGATATGCACCATTAGCTCAGTTGGTAGAGCACCTGACTGTTAATCAGGGTGTCCAGGGTTCGAGCCCCTGATGGTGTACCAGATCAAGATCATCCGGATTTATTTTCAGCAGGAGATAAGTCCGGATGTTTTGTTTGCTCTGATTTCTGTATAACCTGATAAGAACACGGAAAAACCGTGCAGAAGGTCGTTGCATCGTCACGAAAAGAGAGTCCATTCCTTCCGCCATATCGCAAGCACAGCATATCCTGCCATTGCGGGAAACCACCGCTGCGACACAGAATGCAACGCACATTGCCAAGGCATTCTGTTTTTTCTTTCCTTTGTTCTCCAGATAGGGTTTAGGGGCTGCTTCCTCCCGGAAACAGCCCCTCGACAAAGCGCGGGGTACCCAGACCCCCGGTTCCCGCTTTCTCCATCATTCGTGCCCTCAGACCGCTTTGGATCTTTCGCACCCACGGGGCGCACGCTTCCCCGCAAGCCCCGGCGAGGCTTGGAACAGAGCCTCAAAGCCTTATATCACAGCATTTTCATAAACTTTGCGAGCATCCGAGGGACGCAGGGAACGCGGCTTTAGCGTCCCGTACGACCGCCCCGCTTCTGGTGACCAATCAGGAATGCCGCGCAGCACAGGCTGAACGCCATCAGCATGAACCATAGCTCCGTATGGCTGTCATCGCCCGTCTTTGGCGGCAGAACAATCCGGCTGTTGACAAAGCGCGCCAGCGCTGTGTCATCCTGTGGAACCGTCCCCTCCGCTCCCTGCGAGGATGTCGAATATGCTTCGTCCGCATCCTCTTCTACAAGGTAACCCACGCCCGCAGGCAGCCCGCTTGCCGTTACGGTCTCGCCATGCCGCAGGGTAAACTCCGCCACGCCGGAACGGAAGGTCATTTCGCCGAATCGCCCGTCCACCGTGCGATCGCTCAGGATAACGGTAAAGCCAAAGGCCGTCTTGGATGGCGGGTTGCTTCCGCTTACGGTCTTGCTTACGGTCAAGTTCCCCCGCGGGACGTTCTTCATGTTCGTGAATGTCGCCATGGCGGTCCCTGCGGCCGGAATCCGGCCTCTATCGCCAGCGGCCTTGGTAACATAACCCTCCTGACCGGCTTCCTTCTCGGTCACGGTATAGGACAGCCCCGCAGGCAGACCTGTGGCGGTTACGGACTGATCATGCTTCAGGGTGAACATCGCCACACCGTTTGTAAAGCGCATGTCGCCATAGGTTCCGTGAATGCCCGCATCTTCGATCGTGACAGTAAAATGCCATTCCCTGCCGGTATCCCCCGCGTCCCCTTCGACCGTCTTGGTCACGGTCAGGCCGCCTCGGGGGATGGTCCTCGCATTGAGGAACGCCGCCGTGGAGCCAGCGTCGGCCTGGACCGTGCCGGTGATAATGCCGCTTTGGGGCTCGGTTTCATAGCCTTTTTCCCCGGCTTCATCCTCAGTCACGATGTAGTCGACATTGACAGGGAGATTCTCAATGGCGATGGTCTGCCCGTGCTTCAGGTAAATGTCCGCCTTTCCATCAACAAACTCAAGTGCGCCGTCTTTCGGCGGGGCAACGCCGTCAAAGCTGCCGCCCTTGCAGGAAAAGGTGCCATTCAGCGGCGCGCCCGCTTTCTTTAGCTCGATGGTGAATCTCCACAGCTTCTCTTTGTCTCCGTCTGCACCACCTACCGTCTTTTTTACCGTCAGGCTTTGAAATACGTCCCTGGTATTGGTGAACGCCGCCGTGGCGGTCTTATTGGCTTCGATTTCGCCGCGGATGGTGCCTCCGTCTGGCGTGGTGACATAGTCATCGGCTTTGTCCTCGGTCACGGTGTAGGTGACATTGGCAGGGATGCCTTTAATGGTAATTTTCTGCCCATGCTTCAAGCGGATGGTCGCTTTTCCATCGATGTCAAACGTGAGCTTTCCACCTGTTGGCGGGGTGACGCCTGTGACGATGCTTTCACCCTCGTAGTGGAAGTCGCCGCTCAAGGCCGTTCCGTTCGCGTTCTTTAGCTCAATGGTAAATTTCCATTCCCTGCCGATTTCGCCCGCGTTCCCGGCGACCGTCTTTTGGACGGCCAGATTGCCGACGATTCGATCGTTTTTCACCTTTACGGTCACATCGCCGGTGAACAGGGCGGTCAGGTCGGTCAGGTTCTTGCCGGTCAGGTCGGTATGCGGGGTGCCGTTATCGCGGGTATGGAGCTTACACTGCTCAACCAGCAGCGCGGACCAGCCCACGTCGGTTTCCTGCGCGGTGATTCCGGGGCCGCCGCTTGCCGCCAGCTTGACCGTGGTTTGATAAAGCCCGTCGCAGCGGCCTCCCGAATGATCGGCCAAATGGGCCAGGTGCATGCCAACCGGCGTGGTAGCGACGCTACCCGGAGCGGTTCCGAACAGATACCATTCTGCATCTTGCGGAGAGTTTTCTGTCACAGAATAGGCGGGATGATAGTCAACGCCCTCTACGGGGGAGAAGGCGGCGCCGCCATCGCCTGTGACTTCGATCTTCCGCCACTGGAAGTCTTCGTTGGGCTCGGTTTCTGTGGTATAGAACTTGGCCACGATCTGGTTCAGGGTGGTGTCCACCGTGTCCTTGGAAGCAAACTGCGCCATGGAGTTCACCAGCCGGCCCACGCCCCGCTCCACGCTGATTCCGTCCTCCGCCGTTCCGGCGTTGGCGTATACGCCGGTGTCGTTGACGATGACCTTGACTTTGGTCGCGTTTTTGGTGTAGCCTTCGGGGGCGGCGGTTTCCACGAGGTAATAGACGCCGTTGGGAATGGCGGTGAAGGTTGCCTTGCCCTCGGAGGTATGCAGCGTTTTCACGGGGGTAGCTGACGGGTCATATGTCCCGTCTGAACGGGCAGGACGCAGCGCAAAGGTCGCTCTGCCGCCCGTAATCAGATTGCCGTTTTGGTCCAGCTTCTGAACGGTCAGGTCGTTGCGGATATTGGGCACGTACAGGTTGACCGCCGCCACGCGGTTCATGGGAGACGTGATTTCATACGTATTTTCTCCGTTGATAGCCTGCGGGTTATTCTGATTGGAAAAGTAATAAACGATCCGATAACTGCCTTCCGCTCCTCCGACGGCTTCCACGTATTTTTTGACATCGCCGGGCAGCTCGTCAATCAGGGCGGTGTAGCTGCCGCTGCTGGACAGCACGAACGGATATGTGTTCGCCTTCTTGATGCCGTTCCAAAGATCGCTCTCCGCCACCACGGTCCAGCCGGTGGCGGAGCTGCCGGAGATGGGGAGCCACTTCTCTCCCACCTTCTTGAAAACCACGGCGAACATAAGGTGGTCTTCGGGTTTGAATGTGGCCTCGACTTTGTCCTCGCCGTCTGTATATATAATGTTTTCCTCGGTGGTGGCGGTCAGGCGGGCCACGGCATGAGCGCCGGTTTGCCAGTGATTTTTGGAAAGCAGGAACGGCGGCGAATCCGGCTGAGACTTAGGCTGATAGAAATACAATTCCAGATCGCCGCTGGATCGGTACCCGTCGTCCGGCGAGTCGGTTTCCCGCAAAATCAGCGCGGTGGTTTCGTCTTTCAGGTCTGGGCCCAGCTCGTCAAAGAGCTCCTGAATGGTCAGCAGGTCATTGTCTTCATCCAGCAGGATGATGCGGCCCTTGGCATCGGTGGTTCCTTCGGCAAGAAGATCGCCGGCGACATATTTGCCGTCCTGGGGCACCGCTTTGTAAAGTTCAAAGTTCCGATCGGGCAGGGGTTCGCCGTCCTGGTCGATTTTGTAGATACTGCTTTCAGGCACGTATACCAGATTGTATTTCAGCGACATGTTCGAGTCGACATTGCCGCGCTCCAGATAGAAAAAGTCCAGCGTGTGGTAGGTGTCGTTGGGAAGGGTGACGGAACCGGTGCTCAGAATCTGACCCAGCTTTTGATTCTGGAGAGTCCCATTGATTCTAATCTCGCCCGTGGCAAAATTGATGGACAGGGAAGCCAGATCATGAATACCGCCCAAATCGGCGACAAGCTCGCCGTCAATGAAGACCCATACGTCGTCGTCTCCCGAGAACTCATATATAATCGCCTTCGTCTTGCTCTCGTCAATATATCCACCGTTCTGCTGCACGAAACGGGTGGACATGTGGACGCCAAAGTAGTGATTGATCGTTTCATCGAGGGAATTGATGTTTGAATTGTAAAATCCACCGGAATAGCTATAGGGAACCACTGCGTTGAAGGGAAAAAACTGGCCATTGTGCGGAGATTTTCCGCCCCGCATTACGCCAGGCTGGTCATAGAGCAAAAAGCTGTTCGTATCCTTGTAGAAAACAGCGTAGTTGCTCTGGCTGTTATAGGAATAATAACCGTCTGTATCAATCTGCAGCAGCCCTTGCACATCCGCATAGGCAGCCTTGCCGGCATGAGGGATGGCCGGATTAAAGAGATAAGCCAGCGATTCCCTGCCATCTCTGCCGTCTATGGCTGTTCCGCCTATGGTCAAATCCAGCTCGGGATAGCCGTCTTTGCCCAGCTGTGAAGCCACGATGCCTGTTCGAGGACTTACATTTCCCGTCCATTCATTCCAGTCGCCATAACCGGGATGGCCGGGGGGCACGTCGCCCATCCCATTGCCGAAAAGCAGGGCATGGTCTTTATTGATGCCTTGATTTTCAAAGTTGGGCGGGTTTGCTCCGTCTGGATCCGTCTGGTTTTTTGTCAACCAGTAGTCAAACAGGTTGATGGTCGTGCCCAGCGGCGAAACGCCCACGAAGGTATTCTGCTCATAGGCGGGGTCGCCGCTGGGAAGCGCACCCGCGGCCGCGACGGAAACGGGGAGCATGGCGGCCAGCAGCAGGGCCACGAGCAGACAAGCGCAGACTCGGTTCTTCAGCATTGGTATGGTCCTCCTTAAACAGCTTTCGGAGCGAACACCCGCGGCCCGGGTGCCTTGTGATCCTGGAATGGAGCGCGGCAGGGACCGAAATGCCATGCCACACCGGCCCGGAATCAATATTCCGTGACGTTATTTAAACGGAGTACCACATCATTATATTTAAACAGGTTAAACTGCTGTTGAACCAATATTGTTCATTCAAGCAACCCTGACCGAGGGACGTTAAGGCTCTCAACTCCTCAAAACAAATTGCAATTCGGTGATTTTCAAGCGTTTGGACGAAAAGCAGCCGTTGCGGACAAAACTGTACGGCAAGCAGGAGTTCTTTTTTTTTCCACATCCGTATGGACGCGATACACCCGGCAAAAACGCAGAGCTTTGTTCAGTTCGGACTTTTCAAATCCAAAAACAGGAACTTTTCAAATCCAAAAACAGGAAAAAGCTTGCATTTCTAGCAAAAGCGGGTTATAATTGACCCGGATTTTTATCGTATAAAACGACTTGTCTTGGGGAAAAGGGACGGAATATTGATTCCGTCTATACCACCAGCCCCAGCTGTTCCAGCCGCCGCCGATGCTCCGCGCCGGATGTCATCAGGTACAGCCGGGTGGTCTCGATGGAAGAGTGCCCCAGCACGTCGGCAAGCTGCACGATGTCCCGGCACGACCTGTAAAACACCGTCGCGAACAGGCGGCGCAGGTTGTGGGGAAACACCTTGGACGGCCGCACCCCCGCACGCACGCACAGCCCCTTTAGCTCCGCCCAGATCTGATGGCGGCTGATCTCCCTGCCGTTGCGCGTGCGGAAGACCGCACCCGAGGAGATGTCCCGCGCCTGCGCGTACCGCAGCAGCTTGCGGCACAGCTTGCCGGAAAGCAAAATCACACGGATCTTGCCCTTGAGCGCGATTTCCGCGCAGCCGCGCCGCGCCGCCTCCACCGTGATATAGCGCGCTTCGCTGACGCGCATGCCGGTTGCCGCGAGCGTTTCCATCAACAGGCAAAGCCGCTCCCGGCCCAAAGCGCAGGCCGCCGTATACAGGCGGTGATACTCGCCGCGCGTCAGTTCCCGGCTCGCCTCCCGAAACAGCCTGCGCTGTACCCGCAGGAACCTCACCCGGCACCCGTCCCAGCCCAGAAAGCGGAACAGGCCGTTCATGGCCGCCAGCATGGCGTTGATGGACGCCGGCGCATAGCCCTCCGCCGTCAGGCTGGCTTTCCATTCCGCGGCCAGCTCCTTTGTCACTTCCCGCCCGTTCAGCCAACAGGCAAACGCGCACATCGCCCTGCGGTACTTTTCGACCGTTTCAGGGCTTTTTTCCTCCTCGCGCATGGCGTG
>DBFXIC010000413.1:0-5257 GCA_048455095.1 Anaeromassilibacillus sp. | reverse complement strand
ATTCCGGACCGATTGATGAATACTACCATTTTTGCTATGGGCCTTTGGCATACCGAACCCTCCGTTTTGAAACAGAGAAATTGAGTATTGAAAATTTCCAAGGGAACGCCGTTGTAAACTATACAGACGAAAAGATACCATATACCCGGATCATTGAACATAAGCATTTTGAGTTTGGGCAACAGCCAACGACTATTATTTCAAGGGAATACCCTGCAGAATGGCATATGGGTATGGAGGCGTACTACCCCATTAATGACGAGGAAAATACAAAGAAATATCAAATGTATAAGGAAAAGGCCAGCCATGACAAACAAATTGTATTTGGAGGACGCCTTGGCCAGTATAGATATTTTGACATGGATCGCGTAATTAAAGCGGCTCTGGAATGCGTGGAACAGGAATAAAGAATCCAAGGTGTCCAAAGCAAGTCATAATATGTGCGAGTGGCGCTGACCAGATAGTCCTCGACAAGTAGGGCCAACAGATGCTTTATCATATCTTGTTTATCCCTAAATCAAGTTTTTCAAATCGCGGGGATACCAACCGTCGTCCAGATCACGAAACAGTATATTGGTCATCTCATTATAAAAGATGGCTGGTGAGAAGTGTCCCCGATAATGCTGTGGCAATGATCATGTAAAAGCAACTGAGCATAGTTGTCTGGCGCGTTGGAAGCATTCTGGGATGGACGTAACGCATCCGAAAAGCAATATGTCCCGCATACCTAATGAGTTAAATTTCACCGGGTTTGCAGGACATATATACCATGTGCGCTAAGCCTGCCAATTTAATCCTCAAAGCACTATTCAAAACTTATTCGGTGGACAAGTCTGGACATTAAGAATGGCAAGCAGCGCGACAATCTCGCCTGCCGCGTCCAGCGTGGGAAGAATCAAACAAACGCTCATTGCGTCATGCCCTTCCCGGTTGACAAAAAAGGAATCGGAGCAGAAAGTGGACGCTTTCAGCTCCGATTTTCAACATATGCGAGGTCAAAAGGATAGCCCTGACCATCCTTTTTAGGTTTAACGCCATGGCAGATAAGAGGCATTCCTCTGTCACGGCTGGAATGCCCCTTTTTCTGATTTTAGAAAGGCAATGTTCTCGTTTGAGTACAGAGAACGATCCTTCGGCCCATATTTTGCGCAGACGCATCATATGCCAATAAGTGTCGCTGCCAATGCGTTCATGGCCTCTATAAAAAGCAGGATAGCAACTGCTTCCAAGAATTCTGCGTCGAACACCCGTTTGCTTGAAACAAGTGGCGTTTTGCTTACAATGTCTGCAAGTATCGCCTTGCACCTGATAACACCGCAAGTATTTCCCGGTTGTTTGGCTGCAGTTCAGCCGTTGATAAATGAGTTTTGCGCCCTCCGGACAACAAAATGCATCTTCATGGGGTAGGTAGTAAAAGCCGTACTTCTCCGGAGAATTGGAAAACTGAATAGCAGGAATATATCCTGTAATGCCCAGCAGTTCCAGACCGCGATGAACGGCGCCGGTATCGTAGCCACGATCCAATGCAATGTTTTGCATCGGGACCCCGTTTTGAATCTGCCGCTCCAGATGCCGTAAAACCAGCAAACTTTCTTTTTCATTTGCCGGATACACGTCCACGCCGGTTATTATCCCATATTTACAGTCTACTGTAGTTTCCATCAGGTATCCAATCCCGCTCTTTTTTCCGTGATGGATACAACCACTGTCCGGGTCAGTTTTACTGGTAGTGCGGCGCTTTCTGATCGTCTTGGCCGGAGGTCTTTTAAAGCCTGGCTGTTTAGAAAGTTCTTCATCCAAGCGATCCAGATAGCTCTGCATACTCAACTCGGCTTCCACTTCTGTATCCATCCAACTGTCTTTAGAAACGTTGGCTGGAAGGTAAGTTCCATCAGCAGCCAGTTCTTTTCCATCTACCAAGCCACTCTTTACGCAGCGTCGGATAATCTCCCAAAACACCTCTTGAAACAAGCAACTCTCATTCCATTTGCGCAGGCGTGTTTTGCTGAATGTAGAGTGATCTGGAATCTTATCTGTCAGTTCAAAGCCACAGAACCATCTATATGCAATATTCAATTGAACTTCCTGCACCAAACGGCGTTCTGACTTGACGCCGTAAAGATATCCCACCAACAGCATTTTAAACATACTAACAGGGTCAACGGATGGGCGACCGTTTGCGGGATAGTATGGCGCTACAAGATCGTAAATAAAGTCAAACGAAATCATCTGATTGATTTTTCGAAGCAGATGTTTTTCTGGAATCAATTCTGATAAATCAAGAATGATCATACTCATTTGACCACTTTGCCGTCCCATCATACGTCACCCCTCCTTTGCCCCCATTATACCATAGGAACCATGCCTCCGGAGATTTTGTCAACAGGTCCCTTATCTTACCTTATCCCCTTCCCGCTGCCCGGCTTGCCGTTTGCCGCGCTGCCGACATTCTCCTGATTGACCATTCCGCCAAAGAGCGTCTTGAACAGGATCTTGATATCCAGCCCCAGCGTCCAGTTCTCGATATACCACAGATCATGCTCCACGCGGGCCGGGATACTGGTATCCCCACGCAGCCCATGGATCTGCGCCCAGCCCGTCATGCCGGGGCGTACCTGGTATTTCACCATGTACAGAGGCACCGTCTCCCGGAAGCGCTCGACGTAAAAGGGGATCTCCGGCCGGGGACCTACGAGGCTCATTGTGCCGGTAAAAACGTTGAACAACTGCGGAAGCTCATCCAAACTGATCTTGCGCAACAGACTTCCCAGCCAGGTCCTCCGGTCATCCGTACTGCCGGACCAGGCGGTATCCTGCTCGGCATTGACGCGCATGCTGCGGAACTTGTACATGATGAACGGCTTTTTGTTCAGCCCGATGCGCTCCTGGCGGAACAATACCGGCCCTGGGCTGGAAAGCCGGATGGCAATGGCTAGGATGAGAAATAGCGGGCTGAGAATGACCAGCAAAAGCCCGCTCACGACGATGTCAAAGGCGCGTTTAATCAGCGCATTGACCGGCTCGTCCAGAGGCGTGGTGCGCAGCTGGATGAGCTTGAGGTCTCCCACCGTGTCGATGGTGGGACGGGTGGGGATGATGTCGTTGTAGAAAGGAACGACGCTGATCTTGGTACCGCACTTCTCGCATACCTGGATGACATCCGCTGTCACACTCAGCTCATCCGGCGCAAGCGCCAGAATCACCTCGTCGATGCCCGCACCGTGCAGGCTGTTTTCGAGTTTTTCCAGCAGACTGTCACCCGGCGTCAGGCATTGCTCTACATGGATGCCCAGCGACGGCTGCGCCTGAACATTTTGCACATAGCGCTGGGCGAGCTTTCCGCCGCCCACCACCAGCATGTGCTTAAGGTTGTAGCCCCGCGCGCGCATGCGGCGAAGCAGGAAGCGTATTACCTTCCGCTTTCCGATGAGCACCGCGCTGCTGGAGAGGAAGTATACCGCCAGCACGCCGCGCGAGAAGTCTTGCAGCCGAAACAGAAACAGAGCCGAGGCCGCCGTGGCCAGCGCGATGGCGTTGCCCGCCAGAATGCGCGTGGATTCCCGCCCTGCCCTGTGCACGCGGCTGGTGTGATACACACGGAACAGGGACAGTAGAAAAACCGTCCAAACCGCGTAGATCACCGCGGCCAACATGCCTCTTGCGTTCAGGCTGCTCAGCGCCGCCATGTTGCCTGCTTTGTTTTTGATCACGTCCAGCCACAGCCATGACGCGAAGAGATAGCACAACACAATCAGCACGCCGTCTGACAGCACGTTCAGCCGGTTCAGTTTTTTCTGGTTTCTTTGAATCATGCACTCCGTCCCTTGTGTTTTGTCTCCCGGGTGCCGTACAGGGCGCCGGAAACGCCGGTAACAAGCGTTGTGGGAATCATAAAAAAGAAAATGCTCCGCCATCCGGGGCGTTTGGGCCGCGGTACCTGGCGAATATGTGGGACAGTCCCCGCCACTGCAAAAGGTTCAGCATCTGACGCGGCGTTGTCCTTTGCCGCATAGACGGTTCCCCCAAAGTGGGCTGCATTGCCGTGAGAACCACCATTCTGCGGGCATTTTCCTTTCCAAAAGGAAAAGAGGAATGTTGCCGAAAGAATCCCCTTTACGGCAGCATGAGCACAACAGACATACTTCATCCATTATGGCTCATGCAACCTTAAATATACACGAACCAAAAGGGAATGTCAACCGATCCCAACGGCCGACAAAACGAGAAAGTGTTGCGGTACAATACATAGGTAACAGTAGGCACACAAAAGAGAACCCGACTGTGGTAAGATAGAAGTGCGAACAACCACCCCACCACAGAGGAGTTCTCCATGGACAAGATAACACAGGAAGCCCACTTTCGTCAACGGGTTTTGAGATACGCGGCAGAGCACGGAGTTAGCGCATCAGCGAACCGGTACAGGCTAAGCCGAAAGACTGTGCACAAATGGAAGAAGCGATATGATGGGATGTTGGAAAGCCTGAAGGACCGACCACGCACACCGCATCACTTTCCGAGGAAGCAGACGGCAGAAGAGGAAAAACTGGTTCGACGATATGTTCGAAAGTATCGGGGCGACCTGCTGCTGGGATATGAAAAGGTCTGCGCACACGGATACAAAAGAAGCTACGGCTGCTTCAAGCGAACGGCAGGCCGGTTTGTGCGGGACGAGAAGAAGCGCAAGCCGCGAAAGAACAAGCCCTGTCAGCCGGCCGCATACCCAGGGCAAAAGGTTCAGATGGATGTAAAGTATGTGCCCGGCTATTGCGTAGTAAACGGCGAGAAATATTACCAGTTCACAGCAAAGGACGAATGCACACGCTGGACATACCGGGAAATGTATGCAGAGCACAGTTCCGTCAGCGCAAAAAACTTTCTGGAGCAGCTTGTCCAAGCGCTGCCGTTTCCGATCCGGATGATCCAGACAGATAACGGTGCGGAGTTTACCAGCGCGCTTCTGGTCACCAGGTCCAGGCACAAAACCCTGTTTGAGGAGGCATTGATCGAGAGGGGGATCGCGTATCATCGGATTCGGATCGCCACGCCGCGTCACAACGGCAAGGTGGAACGGCAGCATCGGACCGACGAACAGCGCTTCTACAAACACATGCGCATGTACAGCCCGGCACACGGCCGCAGGCAGCTGGAGGTCTACCAGAGAGCGTCAAACGATCACATCATGACGTGCCCTGGCATGAGGTCGCCCAATCAGCTGCTTGAGCTGTATCTCGGCGTGATGTAGCGGCCAGGGCTGTCC
>DBFXIC010000412.1:0-2614 GCA_048455095.1 Anaeromassilibacillus sp. | reverse complement strand
GGACAGGCGGTGGGCGATCATCAACACGGTCTTACCCTTCATCAGCGCCTCGAAGGCCTTTTGTATCTTCGCCTCGTTCTCGGGGTCTGCAAAGGAGCTGGCCTCATCCAGCACCACGATGGGCGCGTCCTTTAAGATCGCCCGGGCCAGTGCGATGCGCTGCATCTCGCCGCCGGAGAGGTACACGCCCTTGGCGCCGATCACGGCGTCCAGCCCGCCCGGCGTCTTTTCCAGAATATCGCTGCACTGGGCAAGCTGCGCCGCGTGTAATATCTCCGCCTCGGTGGCGTCTGGCCGGGCGGCGCGGATGTTGTCGCGGATGCTCTTTTTAAAGAGCCGCACCTCCTGAAAGACGAAGGAGATCTGCTCCATCAGCTCCGCGGTGGGGATGCTTCGCACATCCCGTCCGCCCAGGAGCACCGCCCCTGCCTGCACATCGAAAAAGCGCGGGATCAGCCGGGCGATGGTGGTCTTGCCGCCGCCGGAGGGGCCCACCAGTGCCCACGCCTCCCCCTGCGGCAGATGGAAGCTCACATTCGTCAGCGCGGGTCTGTCCGCGCCGTCATAGGAAAAGGTGACGTTTTCAAAGGAAATGCCGCTATCCGCGGGCTTGCCTCCGCTGTCCGCCGCAGGCTCGGGAAGGGGCGACTCCTTCAATATCGCCTCCAGCTTGTTCACTGCCTCGGCGGCCTCCATCTGTGCGTTGACCGCGTACATCAGCCGCTCCATCATAAAGGCCAGCTGGGGCGCGAAGAAGATGTAAAACACCAGATCGGCCAGCACCGCCCAACCCTCTGCCGCGCCGCCGATGAGAACCATTCCCAAGGGCATGAGAAGCAGGAACATGGCGTTCAGCACTACTGTAAGCAGAGTGTAGGGCATACGGCACATCATGGCGTAGCCGCTGGCAAGGTCGCGGTAGCTGAGGATGGCGGCATGAAAGCTCTTGAACGAGTAAACCGTCTGTTGGAATACCTTGACCACCGGGATGCCCCGGACATACTCCGTGGCCTCAGCGGAAATGCGCTCTCCTGCCCGCTGGTATTCCTCAAAGAACTTCATGCTGGTGCCCGTCATCATGGTCATCAGGCAGACAAGCCCGATGACCATGGGGATCAGGCAGGCAAGCCCCATACGCCAGTCAAAGACGAAGAGCAGCCCCACCGCCAGTATCGGCGTTACGATCCCACCCACCGCGTCGGGGATGGTGTGGGCAAGGAGGGTTTCGGTCAGCGCCGCGTTGTCGTCGATCTGCTTGCGCAGCCGCCCCGTGAGATTGGCGTTAAAGTACCCCAGCGGCAGGTCAACGAGATGGGCGACCGCCGCCTTTCGCATATTTGTCGCCACCCGGAAGGCCGCAAGGTGCGTGCACATGAGCCCGGCGAAATAGATCGCCGCGCTCAGAAGTGCCGCCGCCAGCGCGTACCAGCCGTAGCGGGCAAGCCCTGCCGGAACGCCGCCTCCCGGCGTTAAAATGCCTCTGGCCGCGTACCAGACAAAGACGAACGGGAAAATGCCGACCGCCGCCGAAACGCCGGACAGCCCGCAGCCCAATACGGACAGCCACTTATGCCCTCCGGCATATGCCAGCAGCCTGCCCAGCACCGACGGCTGCTTTGTTTTTTTCTGTTTGCTCATATTCCGTGTTCCTTTCTTAAAATATATAGGTTTGTTGGAGGATACGCCGCATCGGTTAGAGGCAACTAACCGACAGTTATTTTTTTAAGGCTCATTCGAGCCTTAAAAGTCCGCTCCAGCCGGAGTGGAAAAAGATAGCCAGTTCATCGACATATTTCATGGCTTCCTCTCTCGGCATGTCGTGGACGATGGTTTCACACACCGCCGTAAAGTAGGCTCTTGTGATCATGTGATGAAGCTGACGGGTCATGCTCCCGGAGAGCATACCGTTTTTTCTGAGGAGGGCGTAGTATTCTTCGGATCGATCGACCTCCAGATTCACCAGCACCTCGATGAAATCCGCGTATCCCGTTCCCTCCGCTCGGCAGAGGATCAGCTTGAATTCGTCGAAATGGTCGTACATAAACGTGACAAACTCATGCAGGTGCTGGGTGGAAAGCTCCAGACTGTCTTTTGCTCTCCCCTCCGGGACAAGGTCAAAATAATCGTCCTGTGCTGCCTTGAAGCGGGTAAGCAGCTCGCTTGCGGTCTCGCCCACAAGGTCTTCAAACAGAGCGGTCTTATCCGGGTAGTAGCCGTAGAAGGCACCCTTCGTGAAACCTGCCTCCGCGACGATTTTATTCAGAGATGCGTCCTTAAAACCTTTTTCCAGAAATTCTTTTTTCCCAACTTCGAGAATTTTACTTTGGGTTTCCGTTCGTTCCATCTCCTACGCCTCCTGATATACCAGCAGTACATACCGCTGGTATATTATAACCGCGTAGATTTGGTTTGTCAATGGGAGAGACACATTTTATACTAAACACATATACCCTTGATTGGAGGATTCGCGATATTCTTTTGCGCATAGAAGGGAGTTCATACAGCCATATATGGAATCTCCAGCGAAATGCCTGCGGCACTTCGCTGGAAAAGCACTTAAAACAGCACCTATGGCTGATTTTTTGACTTGCCCTTCATCTCACCCATTCTATCA
>DBFXIC010000411.1:0-11655 GCA_048455095.1 Anaeromassilibacillus sp. | reverse complement strand
GTTTATTGATGGAAAAGAGCTGTTGAAATAGCTCCATGATTGACCATATTCTTAAAATATAGTGATATTTAATTGATAATCCCCCCGACAGAAAATGTTCCATTTTCTGTCGGGGGGATTTACATAATATAAAAACCGTATATTTCAACTTGACAAATTTTTGCACAATGTGTATGCTTGTACTAATTTATTAGTACAAAGCGGATGCGCAAAAAGCGCCCCGCAACGCTAAACAGAGAGGGAGATTGAGATGAGTAGTAGTTATGCAGCAGAAGCGGCAGCGATGAACGCGATCATGGGATTTATCTTTGTAATGATTTTTGTATGCATTGTGGGGATTGCGGCCCAAGTCTTGCTGGGCTTGGCGGCCTACAACGACGCGAAAGCGCGCGGCAACAGCGACCCGGTCATGTGGGGCCTGCTGGTGGGCATTCTGGGATGGATTCCCGGCATCGTCTACCTGTGCGTGCGCAACAACAGCGCAAACCGGTTGATGACCTGCCCGCAGTGCGGATGTGCGCATCGCGTGGCGGAGGCGTTTTGCCCGCAGTGCCGTGTGCCGAATCCATACAGCGTGCCGTTTCAGAACCCGTTGGCGCCGCAGCAGGCGCACCGCGCGAAGCTGATGTTGATTTGGGGCCTCGTGGCATATGCCGCAGTCATTATTTTGGCGTTTGTCGGCGTGTTCGGCATGATGTCGGCATTGGTCGGCGCGGGCCTGTATTGATTTCTGGGGGTTCCTTGGAAATTGAAAAGGCTTTCTGCCGATACATGGCGATTAGTCGAAAGAACTAAAGATAGAAATGTTTTCGAAGTGCTTCGGGCAAAGCTCTGGGCGGCGCATTCCAGCGCAAAGATCGCACAGTGGATGCGGTAATTTGCGGGAACGTCTCAGGTTTTGTGGGAAAAGGCTCTTTATTTCGGATAGCGACGGGGTACAGCCCCGCAATGGACAGGGAAACGCCTTTGGGCGGGAGGAATCGATATGCTGCAAGTGACCGACCTTACAAAAATTTATAAAGATCTGGTTGCAAACGACCATTTACATTTTACGGTGAATCCTGGGGAAATCGCGGTACTGCTGGGGCCGAACGGCGCGGGCAAATCCACGGCGATCAAATGCATCGCGGGGCTGCTGCGTTTCCACGGAAATATTTCAATCTGCGGCCATCCGAATAAGAGCGTAGAGGCGAAGCGCGCATTCGGCTATATCCCAGAGATGCCGGCGTTGTTCGAGGCGCTGACCGTGCGCGAGCATCTGGAATTCGTGGCGCGCGCATATAAGGTAGAAAACTGGGAACAGAAGGCCGATATGCTGATGGAGCGTATGGAGCTGACCGACAAACAAAAGAAGCTGGGCGGCGAGCTGAGCAAGGGCATGCAGCAAAAGGTGAGTATCTGCTGTGCACTGTTGCCTTCACCCAAGGTGGTGCTGCTGGATGAACCGTTGATCGGTTTGGACCCCCATGCGATCAAGGAATTGAAGCAGATGATTCTGGAACTGCGCCAAAGCGGGTGCTCGATCCTCGTGAGCACGCACATGCTGGACAGCGTGGAGGATCTCTGGGATAAAGCGCTGATTATGGTGAAGGGACGCATCGCCGCGGAGCGCACCCGCATGGAAATCGAGGCGAACGGCGAGGATTTGGAACAGCTCTTCTTCTCTATCACGGAGGGGGGAGAGTCATGAGCGCGATTTTTTATATGCTCCGCAAGGAGTGGAAAAACCGGCTTTTGGCCTTGCTGCACCATCCGGGCAAGCTGGTGGCGTATGCGCTGCTGGCGCTGCTGTTGATCAATTCGCTGGTCACGGCCGCGGTTACACCCCACAGGGATGCGGGTGGGTTTGTGGATTTGCGCGTGCTGCACGGCCTGTACTTTGCGATTTTGCTGTTGTTTAGCGCACCAGTGGTGTTGAACGCGCTGCAAAAGGGAACCACTTTCTTCGGCATGAGCGACGTCAACCTGCTGTTCGTATCGCCGGTTTCACCAAAGAAAATTTTGGCGTACGGCCTGATGAAGCAGATGGGCCGCACTCTGTTGATGATGTTCTTTTTCCTGTTCTATGGCGCTATGATGGCGCAGACGTTCGGTATTGTGTGGACGGATACGCTCGCGCTGGTACTGGGTGTGGCTGTGGCGCTCTTCTCGGTCCAGCTGTTGTCGCTGCTGCTATATAACTTTACAAACGGCAGCCCCGCGCGAATGCGCACGGCCAAGGCGGTCTTGTACGTATACTTTGCGGCAGTCGCAGGCATTGTACTGATCGAATTCACGCAGGGCGGTTCCAGCGTGGAATCCCTGTTGGCGGGGGTGTCCTCTCCAAAGCTGGAATACCTGCCGTTGATCGGCTGGATCAAGGGCGCAAGCTTTGCGTGGATCGCCGGGGACTTTGCGCGGGCGGGAATTTTCGCCGGGCTGGCTGTATTGGCGATCGCGGCGTGCATTTTGGTCTTTGTGCGCGGGAATGTGGATTATTTCGAGGACGTTTTGCAGTCCACGGAGAGCGTGCAGGAGCAGCGCGACGCGGTCAAAAAAGCGGCGAGCAGCGGCATGCTGACCACGAACAATGGCAAAAAGCGCAAATACAAGGTGCGCCAAACGGGCCTCGGCGGCGGCTGGGGCGCGAATGTGTTTTTCTATAAGCACATGTGCGAGGCGCGGCGCAAAAGCCGCATCCCCTTTGTAGATGGCTCCACGCTGATGCTGGTTGCGGTGAACTTTGGTCTAGCGTTTATGCTCACAAACGTGTGGGACGACGGATCGGGCGGCATGCCCTCCGGCCTGATGATGCTCATCGGCGCAACCTTTAGCTGCTATGTGCTGTTTTTCCTAAACGCCACGGGCGCATGGATGCAGGAACTCCTGAAGCCCTACATCTATCTGGCTCCGGCGGGCGGCTTTGCCAAACTGGTCTGGGCTGCGATGTCCACGATGTTAAAGCCCGTGGTCGACGGGGTAATTGTGTTCACAGTTCTGGGGATCTATACCAAAGCAAATCCGCTGACGGCGTTGCTGTGCATGTTGGTCTATGCGAGCGTGGGTGTGCTGTATATCGCGGGGAGTGTGCTCTCGGACCGGATTCTCGGCACGGTGGCGAACAAGGGCCTGATCATGATGCTGTATATGCTGGTTTTGCTGCTTCTGGTGATGCCCGGCGTGGTTGTTTCGATTGTACTGCTGGTCACGATGGGCGACTTCCTGCCCGCGATTGTGCTGGGCGCACCGGTGGTGATTTGGAACTTGGTGGCCTCCGCGGGAGTGTTCGCGCTTTGCCGCAATACGCTGGAGAATGTGGAGCTGACGAATTCGCTGTAATAATCGTCCCGCGCACGGATTAGAAAAATAAAAGAAGCCCGTTCGTGCAAATCACCTGCATGAACGGGCTTTCCCTTTTTGGGTCACTTTTTTCTCTGGAAAAATCCCCTATTTTTAAAAGGTTTGTAGGGTAGAGACGCCATTACAGTTCTATGGATGATGGAATAATTATTTGATGATTTCCAATGTTTTGAACAGTTTATATGCGTCTTTATATCCTTGCAAATAGGAGGCCCTACATTTTTGGCAAGAGATATCCAGACCTAAGTCCATCCATTCGTGAAGTTTCGCCTGGTAGGTTTGTAAGACATCCACATTGGAAGAAGGTGCAAATGTTTCTAGATACTCAAGAAGCGCACAAAATTGTTTCAGCTTTTCTTTATATTGCAAGTCCTGCTCTCGCAATCTAAAGAGAGGTGCTTCGTTCGCCTCTATATTAGATAGGACAGAAAAATTTCTTCCCATGTTTCCGGCATATAGATTCCCTCTAACAAAATTTTTTACTGGTCAATAATTGACCGAATTATGCCATGAAAAATCGATAGAATCAATATGGGTCAACAAATGACCATATGGTTTTAAAGGGTGAGCATATGAAGAAACTATTGGCGCCGGATGGTAAAAAGAATTTTGTAGGGCCGCGTGTACGCCTTTTGCGAAAGAATGCACATTTGTCACAAGAGCGTCTAATGCGGGATTTACAGTTGCGCGGCATGGACAGTGAAAGAGGCGTAATCAAGCGAATTGAAAATGGAGAAAGATTTGTCAGCGATATTGAAATAAAATTATTGGCTGAATATTTTCATGTTTCGTATGAGTATTTAATTGATGGCACAGAAGAACACTGAACCTCTGTTGGAAGGACGATTCCCAACAGAGGTTTTTGAATTTTAAACGATAAAACCGGCCGGGCACATGATGTTCTCATATGCCCGGCCGGTTACTTTATGGGTTGTGTGGGTGTGTCGTATCGCTGGTTGCTTTAGAAATGGTTTAGCCAATCGTCACAGTGCAGTGCTTCTGCGCCTGCTGGCCCGGGAGCGTGGTATACACGCCTGTGCTCTGGCCGGGTGCGCCGATTGCATAGACCCTGTAATAATAGTCGTTGCCCATCTGTGCCACAAACTGCGTCTTGAGGACTGCGCCGTTGCCCACGGTGAAGCTCGGGATTGTGCCGTTTCCATTGACGACCGTCATCTTGAAGCAGTATGCCGCACCCCTCTTGAGTGTAAAGTTGACCGTTGTGTCGGAGATCACCTTTGCAGCAGCCTGTGCATTGGTCGCTGCGCCGACCACTGTGCTGCCTTCGGAGGAATACGTGTTGCCGTGAGATGTCCCGGAAGACCCGGAGGAACCCTTATTTCCAGAAGAGCCACCCGAAACGGTCAAGCCGTTGTATGCCTTGGTCAGTTTGGTTTCCATCGCGTCATAGTCTTCCTGCGTCGCTTCGGAGTTGCCCAACAGGCGGTTGGCCTCCTCCAACGCGTCCTCGACAGCCTTTGCGCTCGCAGTGGTGTACTTGCTCAAATCAAGGGCTGCCATCTTCGCAATTAGCTCAGCCAAAGCGCTCGAATCCGGGATTTTACGCAGGGCGGTCATTGCGGCGCTCAGCGCCTCGGCCGCGTCGTCGACTTCCTTCTGCGTTGCATTTTTGTCCGCCTGAACGTCCTTCGCCAGGACCAGAGCTTCGTTAAAGGCTTCCTTGCCGGTATCGAGATACAGGGTCAGATCGATCTGATCGGCCTCTTCGATGACATTGTCCAGGATGCTCTTATCCGCGACGCGCTTCAAAGCTTTTGCAGCGTCGAGCAGCTCTTTGTGCACCGTTTCAATCACATCGGCGAGCGCATTGTCGGGATCAGCGACAAGTTCTTCCGCTTCTGCGCGCTTGGCGGCATAAACGGCCCAGCTGTCTGCGGTGAAGTCCGCTTCGTTGAGATCTTTTGTCAGGTTGAGCAGTTCTTCCAGCTTGGAAGTGTCGCCCTTTTCAAAGCTCAGCAGCTGGATTGCATCCAACAGGTCCTTCCATGCGTTGTCGATCTCTTCCTGTGTGGCGGTCTTGGAAGCAAAGACTTTTTGCGCAGCTTCCAGCGCCTTGTTGAATTTTGTCTGAACAGCAGCGACTGCATTCTGATATTCGTCGCCGTCCTTGAGTTCTTCCGCCTTTGTGATGATGGTGTTCAGCGTATCCTTGCTCACGACCGTGAATGCAAAGTTCAGACGCGTCACCGCTTCGTCGGCCTGGACCGTATAGGTGAAGGAGGTGGTGTCCGTGTTCTCATCGAATGCGACAGGTGTTCCATTCACAGAAATCGCCGCAAATTCACGACCTTCTACTCTGGGGGTAAAGGTGAGGGTGAAGGATTTACCCGCCGGGATGCTGCCGGTCAGGATACCGGTCAGGTTGGCGAAACCGACGTCGATGCCTTCTGCCGAGACTTCCACAGATTTTGCCGGGAAATTGACAGTCACATTGTATTCACCGGGGATCGGCAGCGCCTCCTGGGAGGTTGTCTCGTCTCCGGTCAGGGTGTTCTGGAACAGCAGGTAGAACGCGGATGCAGACCAGCTGAAGTTCTTGGTATGCAGGCCGCCGCCGGTCTCCGGGTTGTAGTTTTCGCGGATGGGGCCGTCGCCCAGCAGGCCTTCCGCCGTGTCAAACAGGCGGTATGCGGCCTCGCGAGCCTCTTCGGTATAGCCGTAGTTCTGCAGCGCTTCCACGCCGTAGAGCGCCTGATCCATCCAGACCGGGCCTCTCCAATAGGTGGTCGGGCTAAACTTGTCATTGTCCTTGGATGCGGTCGGGAACGGCATGGCGAGGTAGAATTTGTCCTCGTCCAGCATGTTTTCCACAACCTTTTCCGCTTGGTCCGGTGTGGCCATCTTTGCCCACAGCGGGATCCAGCCCTCGGTGCCCTTGCCGCGGTTGGTCAGCAGTTTCTTTTCGCTGCCGTCGGCGTTGGTCTGGAGATCATAGTAGAAGCCGGTCTTTTCGTCGAACATCTTCTCATTGACATAGTCGCGGACATGGGCGGCCTCTTCTTCATACTTGGCGGCGTCTTCGTCATAGCCGAGCTCCTCCGCCATGGACATCAGGAAGCCCTTTTCCGCATAGAGGTATGCGTTCAGGTCTACGGATTCCTGGTTGATGCTATAACCGACCAGTTCGCCGTCGTCGTTCTTCACCGGGAAGACATGCACACCGATGTCATCCGGGCCGTTGCCGTCCTTGTCAAAGCGGGTGGCGTTGTCCATGCCGCTTTCCCACGCCGCTGCCTCGATGACCGCATCCTCGTCGAAGAGCGGTTCACCGTTCTCGTCCACTTTGATGCTGCCATCGTCGTTGTACTGATAGTGGGCTTCGTGCACCATGCCGCCGTATTCCGCGATGCCGTTGCGGTCCACGTCGCGATTGGTATACCACCAGTTGTGATACGCTACGAGCTTCGGGTACATCTCTGCAAGGAATTCCTTGTCGTTTGTCTGCTTGTAGACGTTGTACACGGACCATGCCGCCAGCGCGGGCTTGGAGTTGCGCTCGTTCCAGTTACCGCCGTCGCCGCCGCGCTCCGGACCCATGTTATAGAAGATGCAGTCGATGATCGTGCCGGCATCTTGCGGACGGACCGCATCGTCAGCGGTGATCTGATGGTCGAACAGCGCACGGATATTGTCCTCCGCGAGGTCGCCGTTGAAACGCGCCGTGGCGACCGCCTGCTTCCAGGAGTCCCAGGCCCACATGCCCACGAACCACTTGTAGGAGGTGGACGGCACCACGCCGTCGTGCTCCAGCGCGCCCGCCGCGCTCATCCAGTTGGTGCTGAGGGTTTCCATGGATTTCACAGCGGCATTCTTGTATTCCTGTGCGATGTCCGCGCCGTCGACGGTATCCACATAGCCCTGCCAGCGCTCGCTGTTTTCCACAAAGTAGTTGTCGCCGTCTGCGAACATGTCAGCGGTCTTTTCTACTTCCGCTGCCGCCTCGTCTGCGGTGAAAGTGAAGCTCTGCGTCTGATACGTCACAAACGGGGCGTCCGCTTCCACGGTCACCGGCGATGTAAAGTTCGTCTCATAGGAAAGCTTGTCGTCCGAAAGCTCGGTTGTAACCGGCTGGTCGAAACGGATGTTGAACTTGTTTTCCTCTGTAGTCAGCAGATTCCACGTGCTGCGGATGGTCTCGAACGCCACCGCGACGCCGTCGTCCGCCTTTTCCAGGGAGGTGCCGAGTTTTGCACCGCGGCTGCCGTATGTGTTGAAAATACTGCCGGACTGCTTGAGGTTCAGCTCCAACGCCTCGCCCGTCTTATTGGCGATGGTGGTGCGGATCAACGCCGTGCGGTTGCTGGCGAAGATCAGTTCCAGCTTAACGTCGATGTCCTCCAGCTCGTAGCCCTGCACCAGCTTGCCCGGGTAGGCGTTCACAGTCGCCTTGGCGTCCGCCAGGTTGTAGACTGTGCCGTCCTTGCCGGTGATTTCCCATTTGCCGATGCACTCGGCCAGGTTGATCGGATATTCCTCCGCCATGATGACGGGTCCGGCAAAGCCTCCGTATGCCTCGGTCGCATCCTGCGGATGCAGATAATAGCCGTGCCATGCGCCCATATCGGAGAAGTTGTTGTACTTGTTGGTGTCATAGCTGCCGTACATCTGCGGGTCTGGTACGCCGGTCACGTTCAGGACGTTGGCATAGCCGATCGACTCGGGCGCGAGAATGGAATCCTCCTGTGCGGCGGACGCAAACGCGCCGCCCGGGATGGAGCCCGCTACGATGGCAGAGCACAGAAGCATTGCAAGCGCGGAACGATGGAATTTTTTCATGGGATCTCCTTCCTTTCTGATAACAAATGTGTGGGAGTGCCGGACATCCAGCTGCGCGCCCTGACCGGTGCGCGAAGTCCTCTCTCCCGCAGGGACTGCCGGTGGACGCCTGTGGAGTCCTCCTTTCTGGTCGGCGGCCTTTATGGGTTAGAAGCCTTTTACAGGCTTAATTAATGACTTAATTAAATGGTGTGATTAAATGAATCTATTGAATAATCTAATGATGATTTAGATTCATCAGCCGTATCGTATCATTTATGAGACTGGTTGTAAAGAACTTTTAGGCAAATTTATGATCTTTGGGAAGAATTACCTGCCGCTAGTGGAAAAGGTTTGCCTGTATTTATGGAAGGTGCAGTTTCTTGCTTCATTGCATGAACATATAAAAGAAAGCGCTTGTGGTAAAAATTGGACCAATAGTGAGAAAAACCCATTATTTAAGTGCCTCTGTTTTATATAATAAAAAGAAGAATCTGTAAAATTTTACCGGTAAAAGCGGACAGGGCATATTTATCGCCCGCCAATATGCGGTATAAGGAGAGTTGTTATGAAAAAATTTTCAAAAGCAAAACCCTTTGTGGCCCTGACCCTGGCCTTGGCCCTGCTGCTGAATACGGCGGGTGTCCTGCCCGCCGCGGCGCAGGCGGAGGAACCCGTTTCCCGGAAAATCGTGCTCACGCCGGAGCAGGTCACGGACGAATCCATCGCGTTTATCCAGGACAGCTACATCACCCCCGCGTCCGTCCTGCTCGACGAACAGGACAAGATGCCGGATATCCCGGAGGAAGCGCTTGCGGAGAAGCCCACCTCCAAGAACTGGAGCCCGCTAAAAAAGATGGATTACTGCCCGGTGACGTGCTATATCGACCTGGGCGCGTATTACTACATCACAGATATCGGCCTGTTCGACTCGAACGGCGTCAACAACCTGACGTTCCGCATGGGCGAGCCGTTCCAATGGGAGGACGTATTCTCCGTGCGCACCTCCATGTATCAGGCGTGGCGGATGTTCTCGGTCGAGGCGGAGAGCACCCGGTACGTGCAGATCGTCTCGGAGACGACGGACAGCGGCATCAATGAGCTGGCGCTCTACGGATACCGCGACGAGTCCAAAGAGGTCAAGGACAGCACTTATATTCCGGAGGAAAAGGCGGTCGTCACGGTCGACAAAGCCGTGGGCGCAAACGGTTTTATCGACGACCCCATGGACGTGCTGGGCACGCTCGGCAATGTGCGTGAGTACCACAACCTGACTTTTACGACCAAAGACGGGCTGAATTACTTTGCGCCCAGCGCCAACAACGCTTGGGATTTTGACAGCTATTATCAGAAGCTGTCCGAACGCGGCATCGAAGCGATTCCCTGCATCCAGGGGACGGCGGACTGGATCCTCGGAAACGACGGCCACTACGAGAGCAGCAACAACATCCCAGTGCCGGCGGGCGCGGACCCGGCGGACCCGGCCTCGTATGCGGCGCATGCCTCCGTCATGTACCAGTACGCGGCGCGGTACGGCGCGGAACATGTGGACGAGTCCACGCTCCTCTTGGGCGAGAACCAGGAGCCCAAGACCGGACTGGATTACCTGCATTATTATGAGGACTTCAACGAGCAGAACAAGGATTGGGAGGGCAAGGCCAGTTATATGACCCCGTACGAGTACGCGGCCATGAGTTCCGCCGACTACGACGGACACGAGGGTCTGCTCGGGGATACGTACGGTATCGCAAACGCGGACCCGGAGGCAAAGCTCGCCATGGGTGGCCTTGTGGGGAAGAGCGTCATCGACTATTTGGAGGCGATGAAGTTCTGGTATGAACACAACCGCAGCGACGGGCGGTTCGTCCCGGACGTGATCAACTTCCACAAATATGTGACGGAAAACTGCCCGGAGGAATCCGATTTCAAGGCCTATTTGCAGGAGCTGGCCGACTGGCGCGATGAAAACCTGCCGGACAAGGAGCTCTGGTGCTCCGAGTTCAACGTGGTCGCCAAGGACAAGGAGAAAGAGGGCGTCTCCAACCGCGAGAACGCCGACTATCTGGAGGCGCGCGGCAGCCGTTTGACGCGTGCATACCTGCTGGCGTTGTCCACGGGCGTGGACCGGCTCTCCATGTTCATGAGCCGCGACACCAGCTGGGGCGTGTATGCGGATGACGGCCTGGTGACGGAGAAGGGTGCGTGGGTGAAAAAGCCCGCGTGGTATTACGTCTCCACGTTTAAGGATGCCTTGACGGATATGGTGTTTGACGGCGTGGTCTGCGAGGACGACGACCTCTATATCTACCGGTTCCGCGCGCAAGACGGCTCCGACAAGGCGGTCTACGCGCTGTGGAGCCCCACGATCGACGGCAGTACGATCGAGGGCTATGCCCTGGATGTCGGCGGCGCCGAAAAAGCGACCCTGACCGCCTTGGAACCGGGCTTCTCCGACGGCATCAAGAGCCATTTGGAGATTGCGGACGGCACGGTGCACATCGATGTGAGCGAGCGCCCGGTCTTTGTCACCGTCAGCGGCGGCGACGTGCTGCGCCCCGCCCCGACCATGCAGAAAATCCCGGTTACGGCGGAGATGATCTCGTCGGAGGAGCAATACCTGGGCAGTTTTCAGAGCCTGTTCGACCAGCAGGACGACGTGCCGCGTGCGCCGAGCATGGCGCTGGACAAATCCGTCCACTTTGAAACCGTGTTTGGCTCCTACCACCATGTGCCGTTCCCACTGACCGCCACTATCGATTTGGGCGAGGAGTACGTCATCACGCACGTGGGCTTCTACGACACGCACGGTACAGGCAAAATCGAGCTGTTGGGCGGCACGCCGGATCACTGGGACGAGGAAGGCGCGCTGGCCTACGGTCTCAACTATTATCAGAAGTGGAACGTGCTGGAATCGAATTTGCGCACCCGCTATGTGCAAATTCGCAAGTACGATAACGCTGAGTTGACGCAGATCGGCCTGTTTGGATATAAGGTATCGGAGCTGGACGAGATCACCGAGCCGGAGATCGACACCACGCCGCGCCTGATCCCGCTGACGGTGCAACAGATTGCCCCGAATAAGGACAAATATCGGGAGGATGTGCAGGCGTTTATCGACGAGCAGGACCTGGTACCCGCGCTTCCCACGGAAAAGCCCGTCGCGAAGCCCATCACGCGCCATAAATCCTACTGGGGCAAGAGCGCCGATTTCCCAATGACCGGCGTGATCGACCTCGGCGGGGAATACGTCATCACGCAGATCGGCGTGTACGATACGTATGATGTGGGCAAGGTGCTGTTCACAGCGGGCGACGGCGAGACCTGGGACGAGGAAAACCAGCTTTCCTACGGCCTGGACTACTACCAGAACTGGCGGATGCTGGACACGCAGATGCGCGGCCGGTATTTAAAGATCGAGAAGTTCGACAACGCGGTGCTCAATGAGATCGCGCTTTACGGCTACCGCGTGGGGTAAACAATCATCGTCTGCGATCAATGGGCGGGGCTTTTCCGTATGGAAATGCCCCGCTGTTTTTAATC
>DBFXIC010000410.1:0-3526 GCA_048455095.1 Anaeromassilibacillus sp. | reverse complement strand
ATATATGGCCAGCGGATACTGGGTCTATAAGATTTCTCCGGTCTCATGGTTGTCCATGAATTTGGTAAATTTTACACACAGGCAGACAGAAATGCCAGGTTTTCCGTACGTTATGGTTTCTCTATTTTTTTTGTGTACGGTTTTTGTTTTTTTGATATTGAAAAAGATGGCCAAAAAGTCCATTGATCTGGTTTCATAAAACGTCGTCCACAAAGGAATCGCTGAATAGAGGGAAAAATGATGATTAAAACAGATAATGTCACAAAAAAATATGGAAATATTATGGTGCTGAAGGATATTTCCATATCATTTGAAGAGGGTAAAACACATGGGATCGTAGGGAGGAATGGTTCCGGAAAAACAGTTTTTCTAAAATGCCTTTGCGGGCTCATACCGGTTACCTCTGGTTCTATACAGATAAATGGAAAAGAACTGGGAAAGGACATGGAAGTCCCTCTGGATACAGGAATCATTATCGAGGAGCCGGGCTTTTTATCCAATGAATCCGGGCTGACCAACTTGAAAATGTTTGCTTCTATCCGTGGAAAAACAACGCTTGCGGAAATCAAAAAATCTCTGGAGATGGTAGGATTAAATCCCAGGAATAGAAACAAGGTAGGCCACTATTCGATGGGAATGCGGCAGAGGCTTGGAATTGCACAGGCAATTATGGAATCACCGTCCTTATTGATCCTCGACGAGCCGATGAACGGATTAGATGAGAATGGGGTGAAGGAGATGCGGGCACTTTTTAACGATCTGAAAGGGAACGGCACGACCATTCTTTTAGCAACCCACAATTTAGAAGATATTCAAATTTTATGTGACTTTGTGTATGAAATGAAGGATGGCGTTTTGAAGCAAAAAGAGTAATGCAGAAATCTCTTCGTGTTGTAGGATGGGATTTTTTGAGCGACAGAAGTGCAAAAGGATCGATTTACAGTCCGCACGGGTTTAATATCCCGGCGCGTAAGAGGGAGGCGCGTTATGAAAACAAATATGAGACGGTATTTTCAAAAGACAGTGAGACAGCACACAGCGGCAATTCTGTTGGTGTTGGCGCTGCCGATGGGGGCGTCCGCGGCAGTTGTTTCTGTGGACGGAAGAGCGGGAAATTCCGGCACGATTGTTTCCCTGCCTAAGGGTTCGGCGGTTGCGTTTTCCCTAAAATTGGACGATGAGACGGCCTTTGGAACGGGTTACACCAGCGGAAACGGCGCTGTGGCGCAGACCGGCACAGTACAAAGGATCGCCGGCGGCGAGGCGGTGTTCGCAGTAAAAGCTGTTGGGGAACCCGGCGAGAGCGCGGGACTTTACATCGACGGGGAGAAAGTGCTGGAAATCAAGATCGCCAACGGTGCGGCCTGCCCGTCGTGCCGTCGCACGGACAGCGCCTATGTACAGGTGGAGAACGGCGGTTGGAAAGCGGATGGAGAGACGCGCCCCTGCGCGCACTATGTCTACGGGGACGATGCGCGGGAGGAACAGGACGTATATAATGTATACACCTGCACAGCGTGCGGGAATACCAGCCGCATTTCTACAGGCCCGGCATACCGTTGGATTTGTCATGGATCGCGCGGCGCATGAGAATTTCCGTAGAACAGAAAAAGCGCTGGAGCTCTACAATGAGTTCCAGCGCTTTTTGAATGATAATGGTTTGTGTTGGAGAACGACTCCGATGTATATCACATATACACGAACAAAAATGAAGGGGCCTTTCGGCTGCCAGGTTTCCGGAAAAGCGGGAACGGTACTTCTGTAAAACCCGGAATCCAATCAAAGCACTCGGCTCTCGTCCGGAGGGAATCGGGGACATGGAACATTCCATGTGTTCCCAAGAGATTTATTTGCGGATTGGGGCAGGATCGCGCGCGGGTTCTATCGGACGGCCGGGAATCTGCGGCAGGGAATCAAAGCCGGGCTGCAGGTCCGCGTCAGTCGGGATATAATCGGTCATGGTCTTTTCCATATAGGACGTGTAAGCGGCCATATCGAAGTAACCGGTGCCGGTCAGGCCGAACAGGATGGTCTTTGCCTCGCCGGTCTCCTTGCACTTGAGCGCCTCGTCGATCGCAACGCGGATCGCATGGGAGGACTCCGGTGCGGGCAGGATGGTTTCTACGCGCGCAAATAGCGTGGCGGCGTCGAACACTTTAGTCTGCTCCACGGAACGGGCCTCGTCGATCCAGCCGTCGTGATAGAGCTTGGAGACGACCGGGGACATGCCGTGATAGCGCAGGCCGCCCGCATGGTTGGCGGAGGGGATGAAACCGCTGCCCAGCGTGTACATGCGCGCCAGCGGTGTGACCTTGCCGGTGTCGCAGAAATCGTACGCATATTTGCCGCGCGTCAGGGACGGGCAGGAGGCGGGCTCCACCGCGATGAAATACGGATTCTTCCGGCCCAGCAGCTTGTCCTGCATAAACGGCGCGATCAGGCCGCCCAGGTTGGAACCGCCGCCCGCGCAGCCGATGACGATGTCCGGGTACTCGCCGAGGATGTCCATGGCCTTTTTGGCCTCCAGGCCGATGATGGACTGGTGCAGCAGCACCTGGTTCAGCACGGAGCCAAGCACGTAGCGGCATCCCTGGGTGGAGGTTGCGACCTCGATTGCCTCGGAGATGGCACAGCCCAGGCTGCCCGTGGTGTCCGGGTTGCCCGCCAGGATGGCGCGGCCCACCTGCGTGGTGTCGCTTGGGCTGGGGATGACGTTTGCGCCGAAGGTCTGCATAATTGCCTTGCGGTATGGCTTCTGGTTGTAGGAGCCCTTTACCATAAAGACCGTCAACGGAATGCCGAAGTACGCGCAGGCCTCTGAAAGGGCGGTGCCCCACTGACCGGCGCCGGTTTCGGTGGTCAGGCCCGTCAGGCCCTGCTTCTTGGCATAATATGCCTGTGCCACAGCGGAGTTCAGCTTGTGGCTGCCGGAGGTGTTGTTGCCCTCAAATTTGAAATAGATTTTCGCGGGCGTGTCCAGATACTTTTCCAAATCATAGGCGCGGTTCAGTGGGGAAGGGCGGTACGCCTTATAGATGTTGAGAATTTCCTCCGGAATGTCAAAGTACGGCGTGGTGCCGTCCATCTCCTGCGCGGCCAGCTCTTCGCAGAAAATCGGATAGAGCTCCGGGGTTTTAATCGGTTCCAAGGTCGCCGGGTTCAGCATCGGGTCGGGCTGCTCTTTCATATCCGCACGCATATTGTACCATTGCGCGGGCATCTGTTCCTCTGTCAAGTTAAATCTGTGTGGAATCTTCGCCATCATTGTTTCCTCCTTCGGTTTTTAAGGCAATAAAAAATAAAAAAGCCCTTGCCCCCTGTTTCTGGGACAAGAGCCATTCACTCCTGCGGTACCACCCGGATTGCGCTTCTGCGCCGCTTGTTCCGCACACCTTCATGCGCGCTCCCTTGGTAACGGGTGGAGTTCCCGTCGGCGGCTACTCAGGCTTTTCACCCGTTCACCCCGCCCTCATAAGCCCATTCCATTGGCCGCCGCCCGCTGCAATCCCACCGCCTGCAGCTCTCT
>DBFXIC010000409.1:0-3911 GCA_048455095.1 Anaeromassilibacillus sp. | reverse complement strand
TTCCATAGCCGAGCGGATGGTGTTTCTGAGTTCAGTGGTCGCCTGCTGCACGAGTTTTGACATCTTTATTTTCAGCCTCCTTGATGGTGATCAAAATTTCATTGGAGCTGGACAAATTGGAATTGATGTCCAGCGTATAACTTACTTCCAGCTTGCCGCCCTCATCGGTCAGGCTGGAATGTAATTGACTGGTGAAGACCCCGATCATCATATGACCATAGCCGGTGTCATACTGGCAGAGGTGGCGCTTTCCGTTTTCCAGCACCAGGCGGGTGCTGCCCGCGCCGCGCATCAGGGTGACCTTGTCGTCGCCTTCCACCTTGAGCACAGAGGTCACGGGTTTGCCGCCCTCCTCATTGTCATATTCCTTATAAGTAATATAGCGGTTATTTCCCTTTTTGACATAGGAACCGAGCGTCGTCACCTGGATTTCGCCGGTTTCCCCGTCCGCGTGCTGGCGGCCCAAAATGGAAATCAGATAATTTTCCTGCATGTTATACGTCCCCCTTGATTGGGTCAATAGCGGTTGATGTCGATCTGGTGGACCTCCTGTCCAACGTCCCGGCCGAGGAAGATGCCCGCGATGCGCGAAAAATCGTCCACGCGGTCGCTCACATAGAAGGAGCACTCCCCGTCGCCGGTGCGATCGCTGCGCTGCTGGTTTTCCTCCAACAGCTTGCCGCAGCAGAAGGCGGTTTCCCTTCCGCTGTCGATCAGGGCGACGTCCTTGCCCATCACCGCGCCGATGATGCGGCTGATGATGGGGTAATGGGTGCAGCCCATGATCAGGGTATCTACGCCCGCGTCGCGCAGCCCTCCGAGATAGCGCTCCGCCACTAAGCGGGTGACCTCCTCGCCATCTGCGATGAAGCCGTTTTCCACCAACGGCACAAAGAGCGGGCAACTTTGGTCGAACACTTCGATGTCCGGGTCGATTTCCGCCAGCGCCCTTCGGTAAGAGCCGCTGCGGATGGTGGCGGCGGTACCGATCACCCCGACGCGCTTCTTGCGCGTGGCCTTCGACGCAGCGAGGGCCGTGGGATGTAATACGTCGATAAATGGAATGCCCTGCGGTTTTTTTAATTCTCTGGACAGGGAACTGACGGTGCCGCAAGCGGCCACAATCATTTTGACGTTGTTTTCCTCCAAGAAGCGGATGTCCTGCGCCGCGTACCGGAGGATGGTCTCCCGGCTGCGGGAACCATAAGGGACGCGCCCCGTATCGCCGAAGTAGATGATATTTTCCTGCGGCATGATCTCCAAAAGCTCTTTGACGGCCGTCAAGCCGCCGAGCCCGGAATCGAACACGCCGATTGGCCGGTTATCCATAGTTTTGCTCCTCATTCCCTTCCGTGCGCGTCCTTACTTTTCAAATGCAAGCTGAATCAATTGATCCAGCAGTTCCGGGATGGACACGCCGCACGCCTCCCAGAGCTTGGGATACATGCTGATGGAGGTAAAGCCCGGAAGGGTGTTGATCTCGTTGAGAAGGATTTCGTCGCCATTGCGCACAAAGAAGTCCACACGGGCAAGGCCGGTGCAACCCAGCAGGCGGTAGGCGCGCTCTGCGGTGTGGCGCAGTTCCTCGGCAACCTCCGGTGCGAGATGCGCGGGAATATAGAGCTGGGAGGTGCCGTTTTTATACTTGTCGTCGTAGTCGTAAAAGTCTGCGGATGGGGCAATTTCGCCCACAATCGAGGCTTTGGGCACATCGTTGCCCATGACGGCGCACTCGACTTCCTGTCCGACGATGCACTCTTCGATGATGACCTTGCCGTCCTCGTGTGCAGCCTTGGCCACAGCAGCATCCAGCTCTTCCTCACAGTTGACCTTGCTGACGCCCACGGAGGATCCTGCGTTGGCGGGCTTGACGAAGACAGGATATCCCAGACGCGCTTCGACCTTCCGCTTGGTCTTTTCCACACCCTCGCCGGTATAATTGCAGGCAAAGAACCAGAGGTAATTGGCCTGCTTGATACGCGCACCGGTCAGCAGCGTATGTGCCACCGCTTTATCCATGCAGACGGCGGAGGCCAGCGTGCCGCAGCCCACGAAGGGAAGGTCGGCCATTTGGAACAGGCCTTGAATGGTGCCGTCCTCGCCGTTTTTGCCATGCAGGACGGGGAACACCGCATCGAGTTTTACAATTTCGCAGGTGCTGCCGTTGAGGACCACCAGTCCCCTGATAGAGCGATCGGGAGAAAGGAATGCGGCACGGTTGCCGGCATTTTGTTCCCATGTGCCGGTTGCAATGTCATCTGTGCTGCTGTCTGTCAAGAACCAGCGCCCGGCTTTATCGATGCCGATGGTCAGCACTTCGTATTTTTCTTTAGGAATATTGTCGATAACGCACTTTGCGGAGAGGCGAGAAACCTCATGCTCGGAGGAACAGCCGCCGAAAATCACGGCAATTCTGCGTTTTTCCATAAGATACAACCTCCTGATTGTTCGGGATTCCGCGCGCTAAAACCAATAAAAGCGCGCAAATCCTGTGAATATATATGATAACACATGGCCGCAGTCCGCGCAATCTCTACATTCGCCAACGCCGTGCCCGACGGGGAAAAATTGCTGGATATTTCGCCCATAAACTGCATACGGAAGCGCAGGTGCGGATAATAAATAGTATGGTGACAAAAAAATAAATATGTAGTATAATAACCGCGTGTAACTGGTTTAATGATTTATCGCGTGTTGCACGTTATAATACCCTCACGCCGTAAGCGGAAGCCGGCGTCGCAAGAGCTCGCCGCCGTCCGACGGCTGAGCGAGCATTGAAATTGCTACCTTTCTGCGAACTTTTTCATACTGCAACCGGTTTATCCACTTTGTTATTTTTAGCGTGGCTGCACGTTATAATACCCTCACGCCGTAAGCGGAAGCCGGTGTCGCAAAGGTTCGCCGCTGTCCGACGACTGAGAGAGCATGGAACCATTTTCTGAAATCGTTCTTCGATTTCCGTTTCAGAGGAGGGCCTCGTGGCCTTTCGATATGGTATATTCGACTAAACAAGGAACAAACAGCCGGAAAGACCGCGTGGCGGACCGGCTCCAAATAGAGCAGGAGTGATGATTGTTGAATCAGAAGGCATTTGACCTGATTGTAGAAAAGACAAGCGCAGCGCTTGCCCCGCAGGGATTTCAGAGGGACAAGGATGCGGGGAGCGAAGCGAATGCATTGTTTACTGGCGAGAGCGTGGCCTATAGCGTTTTCTTTGATGAGCAGAAGAAACAGTTCGAACTGCGTGCCTGTGCCATGACAGAGGACGGCCCGGACGAGAAGTGGAAGGTGCTTTCCCGCTGGCTGTTTGAGCCGGATGCGGAGACGAACCCGCTGTCCGAGGCGGAGAGTATCGCCAACGATTTTGTGGAGACCATCGAAGGTCCCCGCCGCGTGGCTGCGGTACAGACGGCCAAGCGCAGGCGCAAGAGCGATGAGAGCAATGCTGACCCGCTCTTTTTCTATAACCGTCTGGTGGGCGTATTCCCGGAGCTGCGTGAGGAGCTTGTGGAAGAACGCTCCTGGTACGGCGAGGTGCGTGGCGTGACGTTTGCGCGCGAGCATGTTCTCCCTCGCATGGAGTCGCTGGTATCCTCCGCCAGGCCGGAACAGATCAAAAAGCTGTGCGACATTTTGGGCGACATGTATGTTGCGGGTGATATGGACGTGCGCTCCATCATCACGATCGTGCTGCTGAACGGTATCCGCGACGAGGCAGCCGTGGAGCAAAAAATGGTGCCGCAGTTCCGCAAGGAATTGCAGGAAGCCTATCAGGCGGGCAAAAAGTACCGCGGCAAGACGGTCAAGCCTGAAAAGAAAAAGAAGCCGAAGAAATATTCCGCGGAGACGCTGAACGATCTGCGGTAATAAAGATATTGCCTGAAACCGGGAAGAGACGGAAGGAGGAAAAC
>DBFXIC010000408.1:0-16969 GCA_048455095.1 Anaeromassilibacillus sp. | reverse complement strand
CCTATTATCGTTCAATTTCCTTGGCTTGTCAATATATTCACGAAGATTGTTATTCAAACCAAAACGTCTGCATTTTGCAGCAAAGGTAAAAATGTACTTCTAAAGGGAATACAGGTATATTTGCGAATAAAATTGAAATTTCATTTAGAAGGGAAACGTTTCTGTATTTGAAAGAAAACGTGGATATTTGGTAAAAAGCGGAGCGTTGCACAGTGGGCCACAGTGTCCATTCAGCTGATCTGAAAGGGAATACCTGACGCAATTTGGCGGAATATGCCGCTTTTTGCGAGTGCTAACAATCAATACATGTGGCGGTTCATCTCCTTGAAGGGTTCTTGAAATGATGGTATAATAATAAAACAGCTTGTACCTGGCCGCAATTTTCCCGTTTTTGCCGCGTATGAACGGCGGCGGGACCGGAACACTAAGCGGTAGGAGGTGGCAAGTATGGAAAAAGCGTATTCTGCCATGCATGCCGCGCGGTATGCCGTGGCACAGCCTGCTGGCGTCAAAGATGACAGCGGGGAAAATAAAGACCGCAGCGAAGCGCGGGACGACGAGAGACAACAGACCGAACAGATTGTGGACACCGGTTCCGTCATCACGGGCGATGGTCGCCACATGATCCACTGCTTGACGGTGATCGGCCAGATCGAGGGACATAATGTTTTGCCGTCGCAAAATAAGACCACGAAGTATGAACATGTGATTCCGCAGCTCGTGGCGATCGAAGAGGAGCCGCGCATCGACGGCCTGCTCATTATCCTGAACACGGTGGGCGGTGACGTGGAGGCGGGGCTCGCCATCGCGGAACTGGTCGCTGGGATGAAGAAACCGACCGTCTCCCTGGTGCTGGGTGGCGGGCATTCCATCGGGGTGCCGCTGGCCGTGGCGGCCAAGCATTCGTTCATTGCGCCGAGCGCGACCATGACCATCCATCCCGTGCGGATGAACGGCCTGATGCTGGGGGTGCCGCAGACGCTGGAATATTTCCAGCGCATGCAGGAACGGATTACACAGTTTGTCACGGAAAATTCCCATATCAGCCCGCAGCGCTTTTATGATCTGGCGATGAACACGGAAGAGCTGGTCATGGACGTGGGGACGGTGCTGGACGGCCCGGATGCGGTCAAAGAGGGACTGATCGATTCACTGGGCAGCCTGTCCGATGCGATTGACTGTCTGTATAAAATGATCGACAAGGGCAAAAAATCGGGGAAAAAGACCTCGAAGTCTACCAAGAAAACCGGCAAAAGGACTTGAACAATAGAGAGAACAGGCGCGGCGTCTGCCGCGCTTTACATATTACGTTCAAAATAACCGGCAGAGTGAGCTTCCGCCGGATGCAGATTGGGTGATAAAGTGGCTGGTAGAAATGAAAAAAAGACACAGGCTGCGAAAAAAAGCGTGCCCTCCCAAAAGCGCGCCAATACGCAGACAAAGCGGCGGGCGGAAAAACAGCGCGAAGCGAATCGCCGTGCAAGCGAATCAAAACGTACAAAGGCGGAACGCGACGTAAAACGCGCGGAGGACGCCAAACAGCGCAATCAGATTCTGGCAATTCTGCTCTTCGCGCTTTCCATCTTCATGGCCTGCCTTGTGCTCATCGAGGGGGACCACGTCTGGTTCTGGTTACATAGCCTGTTGATGGGGCTGTTCGGCACCTGCGCGATCCTTTGGCCAATTTTGCTTTTATATATCTCGGTCGCCACCGCATTTGAGCGGCACGGCGGGCGCATGCGGGCAAAAATCGGTATGATGATCGGCATCATTATTCTGGTCTGCGCCGCGTTCTACATATTTGGCGAGGCGCCGCAGGAGGGCGCGTCCTTTTTCCAAACGCTCGGGGGCCTCTATGGAAAGGGAATCGAACGTTCCGGCGCGGGCCTTGTGAGCGGTCTGTTGGGAATCCCATTGGTGCTGCTCCTGGGGAGTGTCGGTGCGCGGATTGTGATTATTTTGCTGCTGTTTGTCGCGGTGATGATTCTGACCGGGACCAGCCTGGTGCAGCTCTTCCGCACGGTGGCAAAGCCGGCGGAGGCCGTCGCTACCAATATTGGAGAAGCGCGCGAGCGCCGTCAAATAGAACGCCAGCGCGAGATGAATATCGACATCGCCCTGGACCCCGACGACCCCAACAATCTGCCTGCGCATCCAGTCAAATCGGCCAAGCCCCAGAAGAACGAGAAGTTGGAAAAGCTGGAGAAGGTGTTCAGTACGCCCGACCCGGTGCTGGAAGAGGCGGCCAAGCCTCGCGCCGCAGAGACCGCCGAAATGCTCAGCAAACCGATCGGCGTCCAGCCGACCGACTCCGTGGTACAGCCCGTGGAGAACGATCCGGCCATCTCGGAGGCCGCCGCCGCATTTGTGCAGAAGATGGTGGAGAGAAAACAACCGCCCGTGTCTCCTGTGCCTGCCAAAGAGGTGCAGCTCACCATGATGGACGAGCCGCCGGAGGACGGGGAATACCATTTTCCGCCGGTCTCCATGCTGGAGACAACCAAAGCGACGGACGAATCCGAGGTTGCCAATGAGCTGCAGACGAACGGCCGGATGCTGGTAGAGACGCTCAAGAGCTTTGGCGTGCAGACGAAAATTCTCGACATCTCCCGCGGCCCAGCGGTCACGCGCTATGAACTGCAGCCTGCGGCGGGCGTGAAAATTAGCAAGATTACGAATCTCGCGGACGACATCGCCATGAATCTCGCAGCGTCCGGCGTTCGTATCGAGGCGCCCATTCCGGGCAAGGCGGCGGTCGGCATCGAGGTGCCGAATAAAAAGGTCAGCGTGGTGCGCATGCGCGAGCTGATCGAATCGAATACCTTTGCCACCAGCAAGAGCCGCTTGACCGTGGTGCTGGGCCGCGACATCGCGGGCGAGATCGCCACCGCGGATCTGGCGAAAATGCCCCATCTGTTGATCGCCGGTTCCACCGGCTCCGGCAAATCGGTGTGCATCAATTCGCTGATCGTCAGCCTGCTCTATAAATCCACGCCGGACGAGGTGCGTTTTTTGATGATCGACCCGAAGGTGGTTGAGCTCGGCATTTACAACGGCATCCCGCAGCTGCTTGTACCCGTCGTCACAGACCCGCGTAAGGCCGCCGGCGCATTGAGCTGGGCGGTGACGGAGATGCTCAAGCGGTATAAAATCTTTGCGGAAAACAATGTGCGCGATCTGGCGGCCTACAACCGTCTGGCGAGCTCCTGCGGCTATCAGGATGAGCAGGGCCAGCCGATGCAGCACATGCCGCAGATCGTCATCATCATCGACGAGTTGGCGGACCTGATGATGGCCGCGCCGAACGAGGTGGAGGATTCCATCTGCCGTTTGGCGCAGATGGCGCGCGCCGCGGGCATGCATCTGGTCATCGCCACACAGCGTCCCTCCGTGGATGTCATCACCGGCATCATCAAGGCGAACATCCCCAGCCGGGTCGCGTTTGCGGTCTCGTCGCAGGTGGACTCCCGCACCATCCTCGACATGGGCGGCGCGGAAAAGCTTCTGGGCCGCGGTGATATGCTGTTCTCGCCGGTCGGCTCGCCCAAGCCTATCCGTATCCAGGGCTGCTTTGTCAGCGATTCGGAGATTGAAAGCATTGTGAGCTTTGTCAAGAAATCACAGGAGCCCGGTTATGACGCAGGTATCGCAGAGGAAATTGAAAAGAACGCCGTGGCGGAAAAGAGCAGTTCCGGAAACGATACAGCGAACTCTGACCAGGATCCCATGATGCCGGAGGCTATCAAATGTGTGGTAGAGGCTGGGCAGGCTTCCACCTCGCTGTTGCAGCGCCGCCTGCACCTGGGTTACGCCCGCGCGGGCAGACTGATCGACGAAATGGAGCAGATGGGCATTGTCGGCCCGCACGAGGGCAGCAAACCGCGCCAGGTGCTCATCACCTATCAGCAGTGGTTGGAGATGAATATGCGCCTCAGTGACGAACAGAGCGGCCAGCAGGGCGGATAACGGTTCCTCGGGAAGCCTTGGGTTTGCACGCACGGCCAAAGGCTATGCGTTCCAGATTTGTTTCCACATAAGGAACGGTTTATTTAGAAAAAGAAGATCAAACGACAAACTGGGCCGCTTCGGTTGAATCGGAGCGGCCCAGCGACGCAAAAAGGAAAATAATATGGCTTTTTTACCGATTACAAAAGAGGATATGCAGGCGCGCGGATGGGATGCGCCGGACTTCGTGCTGGTGACAGGAGACGCCTATGTGGACCACCCCACCTTCGGCACCGCGATCATCTCCCGCCTGCTGGAATACTATGGCTACCGCGTGGCGATTCTGTCCCAGCCGGACTGGCGAACCGACCGCGATTTCCAGCGGTTCGGCAGGCCAAGGCTTGCTTTCCTGGTGAACGCGGGGAATATCGATTCCATGGTGGCCCACTATACGGTGGCGCGCAATCGTCGTAAGACGGACGCCTATTCCCCAGGGAACAGGCCTGGCCTGCGCCCGGACCGTGCAGTGACGGTCTATGCAAAAAAATGCAAGGCGCTGTATCCAGATGTGCCGGTCGTCATCGGCGGTCTGGAGGCTTCCCTGCGACGATTCGCCCATTACGACTACTGGGAGGACAAGGTCCATCCGTCTGTACTGGTGGATTCTGGCGCGGATCTGATCTCCTACGGCATGGGGGAAAAGCAGGCGCTGGAAATCGCCCAACGCCTGTTGAACGGCGAGCCAATCGAGAGCATCACTGATGTGCGCGGCACGTGTTATCTGGTGCCGACACGCGAATACCAACCTGGCCCGGCGGTGGAATGCCCCAGTTACGAGCAGGTCTGTGCGGACAAACGTGCCTATGCGATCTCCTGCCGCAAGCAGCAGGACGAACAGGACGCGGTGCGCGGCAAGCGTGTGATCCAGCGCCATGGGGACCGCATCCTCGTCCAGAATCCGCCGATGCTGCCGCTCACGCAGAAGGAGCTCGACGAAATTTACGAGCTGCCGTACGAGCGTACCTATCATCCCTGCTATGAGAAGATGGGCGGCGTGCCCGCCATCCAGGAGGTGGAGTTTTCGATCACACACAACCGGGGCTGCTTCGGCGCGTGCAATTTTTGCTCCATCGCATTCCATCAGGGGCGCGCCGTCACTACGCGCAGCGAGGAATCCGTGCTGCGGGAGGCGAAGCTTTTGACGAAGAACCCCCGTTTCAAAGGATATATCCACGACGTGGGCGGCCCGACGGCCAATTTCCGCCAGCCGTCCTGCAAAAAGCAGGCGAAGGAGGGCCTTTGCCCCGGGAAGAAATGCCTCGCGCCCAAGATGTGTCCGGCGATGCAGGTGGACCACAGCGAATATCTCGATCTGCTGCGCAAGGTGCGCGCGCTGCCCGGGGTCAAAAAGGTCTTTATCCGCTCTGGCATCCGGTTCGACTATCTGATGGAGGATCCGGACGAGACGTTCTTCCGGGAGCTGGTTCGGCACCACGTGAGCGGCCAGCTCAAGGTTGCGCCGGAGCACTGCACGGCCAAGGTGTTGGACTGCATGGGAAAACCGCATATCGAGACGTATCTCGCCTTCCAAAAGCGCTTTTTCGAGCTGACAAAGGAGGCGGGCAAGGAACAGTATCTCGTTCCCTATCTGATGTCTTCGCACCCCGGCAGTACGCTGAAGGACGCCGTGGAGTTGGCTGTCTTTATTAAAAGGAATCACCTCCGGCCGGAGCAGGTGCAGGACTTTTACCCCACGCCCGGCACGATTTCCACCTGCATGTTCTATACCGGCCTGGATCCCTACACCATGAAGGAGGTCTACGTGCCGCGCAGCAACCGGGAGAAGGCCATGCAGCGGGCCTTAATGCAGTATTTTGTTCCCAAGAATAAACCGCTGGTTTTGGAGGCGCTCAAGCTCGCGGGCCGGGAAGATCTGATCGGAAAGGGCGAGAACTGTTTGGTATGGGGCCCGGCGCAGGAAAAGCCGACGGGGAAGAAATCCGAGTCCCGGCGCAGAAAACAGCCCGAGAAGAAGCCGGCGCGCAGGCGGGGCAGCCGCAGGTAAGGGGGAACCGACATGCGTATGGGGGACAAAGGGCGGAGACTCTGCATCGGCGTGGTGTTTCTGCTTGTGGTGGTCTGCTCCTGCCTGCCCTCCTCTGCACGTTTGTGGCAGGAGGTGCGCAGCGCCTGCGGGTTGAGTACCTTTGCGGACACAGCAGACGACGTGCCGTTTTCGCTCCATGTGCTCGACGTCGGCAAGGCGGACAGCCTGTTGATCGAATGCGAGGGCGAGGCTATGCTGGTGGACGGCGGCACGCCGGACCGCGGGGAAGAGGTTGTCCTATACCTTACGCATAGGGGGTTCGATTCCCTGCGCTATGTAGTGAATACCCATCCAGATTCCGACCATATCGGCGGTCTTCCGGAGGTGCTGCGATCAGTTTCCGTCGGAGCATACCTTACCACAGGATTTTCCATGGACACGGAGGAATATCGCCGGACCATGCGAGTCTTGCAGGAACGGGAAGTAAAAGTCCTGTATCCGCAAGCGGGAGAGGTGTTTTCACTCGGCGGCGCGAAAATCGAAATTCTGGGACCGATGGAATTGGGAGACGGTTCGAACAACAACTCTTTGATTTTGCGCGTAGTATATGAAGGCACGGCTTTTCTGCTGATGGGGGACGCCGGTCTGGAAGAGGAGACGGCGCTGCTGGAGAGCGGCGCGTTCCTGCGGGCCGACGTGCTGAAGGTGGGCCATCATGGAAGCGATACCTCCACCGGGAAGGCGCTGTTGGACGCTGTTCAGCCCCGGTATGCCGCGATCTCCACCGCGTGGGACAACAGCCGTCTGCCAAAGGAACAGGTGCTCCGCAGGCTGCGCAATGCGGATGTGCTTCCCTATCGGACGGACATCAAAGGCACGCTGCTGTTTTTAAGCGACGGCAAGAACGTCCAGGTGGTTACGGAGAAATAAACTTGCGCCGGGCCGCGCTTTCGTGTATGATGAAGACAGATCAAAAAGGAGGAACAGACCGATGCGAATTTTGGTGATCGACCGCTTTGAAGGGACTTACGCTATCTGTGAAGATAAGGATCAGAAGTTTTTTGCCATCGATACGTCGGAATTGCCTGCCGGGGCCGCGGAGGGCTCCGTGCTGGAAATCGATGAGGAGGGAAACATCCGGGTCAACGAGGAAAAGACGGCGGCGCGCCGTTCAAAGATAAAGAAATTGCAGGATGCGCTCTGGAAAGAATGAGACAGATCAACACCAAAAGGCCGGTACAGCCCATGAAGGGCGTGCCGGCCTTTTGCATTGGCGGATGCCTGTCGGAATAAAAACGCTCGGAGGAGCATCCTCTTCGAGGGAGAATGAACAAACCCCGGTACAGCCAGAGGGCCTGTACCGGGGTTTTGCGCTGTTTGGCGTCGATGAAAGTATGCGGCAATCCGTGAAGGACTGCCGCATCGCTTGTTGTCCCCTTATGGGGTGTGAGTTGCGACTTGAAGTAGGAAGTACCCATCCGTACTCTCTTCGGTTACTGTCCCCTTACGGGGTGTGGGTTGCGACCAGGTAGTACCAGCACATCTACAGGCAGGGCGCGTTACTGTCCCCTTACGGGGTGTGGGTTGCGACTGTACCCCTATTATACCCAGAATCTATGTGGGTTGTAAAGGGCAAAAGTGTGGATAGGTTTAAAAGTTGCAGAATCAATTTCTCAGAATACAATAAGAGTTAAAAAAGCCAGCAAAATAGCGCGGTACGAATGAAATGGGGAAACCATGTTCGCCTTCGGTTCGCACCATGCGGAAATATTCTTGAAGACGTCCCTGCGTCTTAAAAATTAGGCTGTTCCGCCAAGGAAATCATATTGAAAGCAGAACCCGGCAGAGCAAATCGATCGGATATGGAATCTGGCCCACAAGCAGAATAACGGCATAAATTCTAACGGCCTGTTTTCTGAACGACATCACGGCGGAAACCGCTCTTTTGCAGGCGGGTGTATTTTCCTGTGGGAAAGAGAATACTATTTCCCAGAATGCAAAGGAGGAATTGGCCGATGTTTCAAAATACAGTACAAGGGGAACATGTCTATGGAAATCTGCTCAACGGGGAGTGGGTGGAGTCGGAATCCGGGAAGCAGATCGAAATTCATTCCCCCGTCGACGGCAGCCTGATCGGAAAAATCCAGGCGATGACGCAGCGCGAGGCGGACGAGGCCGTGCAGGACACCAAGCTGCATATGCGCGCCTGGGCGGAAACGCCGATCTACGGGCGTGCGGAGGTGTTCTACCGCGCGGCGGATCTGCTGGAGGAGCGCGCGCAGGAGATCGCGGAAATCTTGACCATGGAGATCGCCAAGGAGAAGAAGTCTGCGCTCTCTGAAGTGACGCGGTCAGCGGACCTGCTTCGCTATACGGCGGATATGGGCAAGAGCATGGAGGGGCAGGCGATCAGCGGCGAGAATTTCCCCGGCGGCTCTCGGCGGAAGATGTCCTTTGTCAGCCGGGTTCCCCTCGGAACCGTTTTGGCAATTTCCCCCTTTAATTATCCGGTCAACCTCTCGGTGTCGAAAATTGCGCCGGCGTTGATCGGCGGGAATACTGTGGTGCTGAAGCCCGCCACGCAGGGTTCCATCAGCGCGCTGCATCTGGCGGATGTATTGCAGAACGCCGGATTGCCGGGCGGCGTATTGAATACTGTCACCGGGCGCGGCAGCGAGATCGGGGACTATATTGTCACGCATGAGGGCATCGATTTTATCAACTTTACTGGCAGTACGGAGATCGGGCGGCATATTTCCAGTCTGGCACGCATGACGCCTCTCCTGTTGGAACTGGGCGGTAAGGATGCGGCAATCGTATTAGAGGACGCCGACTTGGACTTTGCCGCCAACGCCATTGCGGATGGCGCGTACGCGTATTCCGGCCAGCGGTGTACGGCGGTCAAACGCATTTTTGCGACGGACGCGGTGGCGGACCGGCTGGTGGAAAAGCTCAAGGCGCGCGTGGAAACCATGCAGGTGGGCGACCCGCGCGACGGCGCAATGATCACTCCGCTGATCGACGAAAAGGCGGCGGAATCCGCCATGGAACTGATCGAGGACGCAGTCCAAAAAGGTGCGAAGATCGTGACCGGAAACCGCAGGGAAAAAAACTTGGTATACCCGACTCTGTTGGACAGCGTGACCGAAGAGATGGAGGTCGCTTGGAAGGAACCCTTTGCTCCCATCCTGCCGATCATCCGCGTCAGGGATGTCGAGGAGGCGGTGGAACTGGCCAACCGCTCGGAATACGGGCTGCAGTCCTCCGTGTTTACGAACGACATCAACCGCGCGTTTGCCATTGCAGAACGGTTGGAGGTCGGTACAGTACAAATCAATAATAAGACGGAGCGCGGTCCGGACCACTTCCCATTCTTGGGGGTGAAGGCCAGCGGAATGGGCACCCAGGGCGTGCGCTACTCCATTGAGGCAATGACCAGGCCGAAGGCGATCACAGTAAATCTCCGGGAGGATTTCTAAAGTAAATAAGGGCCTCCGCTGTACGTGTTGCGACACAGCGGAGGCCCTTATTTGGATCAACTATCTATTTATGCTTGCTCGCTGGATTCTCTGCCGTTTGCGGGCAGGAAATTCGCACGTTTTACAGTCCTTCAAAAAACATTCTGTCACTGTGGATGGGCTCTAATGAAGCCACGCAAATCCGTTTTAATTGAATGTTGACGTCGGGCAAACCATCAGTTGCCATCCTCGATACTGATTTCGTTGAATTTTTCCGTCAGGTCGCGGGTATCGAGCGCGGCTTTCCCACCGTATGCCTCGTCCATGACAGTTCTCCCGCGGTGCATCATCACCAAGCGGTCTCCGTATTGGATGGCGAACCGCAGGTTATGTGTGACCATCAGCGTGGTGAGCTGTTTCTCCCGTACAAAGCGTTCCGTCAGCTCCATCACATTCTCCGAGGATTTCGGGTCCAGCGCGGCGGTGTGTTCATCTAGAATCAACAGGTCGATCGGCGTCATGGTACAGATCAGGAGCGCCAGCGCCTGTCGCTGCCCACCGGAGAGACTGCCCACGGAGAGATTCAGCTTATCCTCTAGCCCGAGCTTTAAAAGCTCCAGCTGGGAGCGATAGAAGTCGACGCGCTTTTTGTTGACGCCGAGACGCAGATTGAACGGGCTGCCCTTGTTGTCCGCAAGAGCCATATTTTCGAGGATCGTCAATTCCGGGCAGGTGCCTTTGGCGGGGTCTTGAAAGACGCGGCCGATAAACTTGGAATGCTGGTATTCTTTCAGTCGGGTGATCTCACGCCCGCGCACAAAGATGTTCCCGCTGTCCACCGGGATACTGCCGCAGAGCAGGTTGAGAATGGTTGTTTTTCCGGAACCGTTGCTCCCCACTACGGAGACAAATTGCCCCTCTGGAATCTCCATGTTGAAGTCCTGGAACAGGACAACCTCGTTGACCGAATCGGGATTAAAAGTCTTGTAGATGTGCTCCATCTGCACGAGCGGAGCGTCAGATCTGGGTTGGGTTGACATGTTGCTTTTTCCTCCTTCCGGCCATCAGGTTGTTGGAGACCAGGGCGATGGTGAGTAGAACCGCCATCAGCAGGTTTAGGAAATTGGTCGGCAGGCCGAGCTGCATGGCAATCACCAGGCAGGCTTTGTAGAGAATCGCGCCGAATACGACCGTGATGGTGGGCTTGAGGAATTTGACTTTGCGGAACAGCGTGGTGCCGATGATGACGGACGCCAGCGCCATGACCACCTTGCCGGTGCCGCTGGCCACGTTGGCGGCCTCCGCCTGCTGCGCGAGGATACACCCGGAGAGGGCCGTGCAGGCGTTGCCGATAGCAAGGCCGATGATCTTCATCCGGCCCGGATTTTGCCCCAGGGAGGTAACAAATTGCGCGTTGTTGCCGGATGCCCGCAGAAGTAGGCCGGAGCGTGTTTTGAGGTATGCGTCCAGCAGCAGCTTTGCAGCGATGCATACCACAGCGGCGATCAGCACGACGCGGTACGGGCGGATAGCGTCGGGAATCAACGCGGCCAGTCCGGAGGTGAAAATGGTGTCTTGATTATAGAACGGCAGCACCGCACTTCCGCCGGTGACAACCAGGTTGATGCTCCACATGCCAGTCATCACCAGAATGCCGGAGAGCAGATCCGTGATGCCGAGCTTTACATGCAGCAGGCCGGTGACGCAGCCCGCTGCGGCGCCGCAGAGGAACACCAGGACGCATGTCAGCCATGGGTTGACGCCTGCTGTAATCAGGGCCGCCGTGACGCAGGCGCCCAGTGGGAACGTGCCATCCACCGAAAGATCGGGGAAATCCAATACGGAATAGGTGATATAAACGCCGATGGCCATGATGCCGTAGATGAAGCCCTCTTCCAGCACATTCACCAGCAAACCGAGCAAAATATCCATGAACGAACCCGCTTTCTCTTATTTTGACACCGTTTCGATGTCCTTATATTCCGCCGGAAGGGCCAGCCCTAAAGCTGCCAGGACGTCCGGATTGTAGACCGGTGCAAAATCTTTGACCATGAACACCGGCAAATCGCTGGCGTTCGCCTCGCCGCTGAGAATCTGCGCGGCCATCCGACCGGTTTCTTTGCCGAGCGCCACGTAGTCGATGCTCTGTGAGGCCAGGCAACCGTTTTTGACCTGCTCGATTTCGGAGCCGAACACCGGGATTTTTGCGTCACTGGCCGCCTGCAGGACTGTGGAGAGGTTATCCACGACGTTGTTATCCGTGAAATTGTTGATGCAGTCCGCGCCCTTTGCGATCAGAGAAGCGGCGCCTGCCGCAACCTCGGAGGCGTTCGTAATGCCGACATCCACGATTTCAAAATCGTAATTTTTGGCAATCTCCTTGATCTGCGCCAGCTGCGAAATGGAGTTCGGCTCGCTGGTGGTGTACAGGATGCCGATCTTTTTGGCGTCTGGGAGGAAGGCGCGGATCATTTTGACCTGTTCTTCCAGCGGAAGCACGTCGGAGGAACCGGTGCAGTTGGTCCCGGGGGCTTCATTGCTCTGTACAATACCGGCGGCGACCGCGTCGGAGACAGCGGTGAACACGACCGGGATATTTACGGATTTCGCCGCCGCATAAGCAGACATGGCCGCAGGGGTTGCGATGCCCACCAGCATATCGTACTTCTTGGCGGACATGTTCTTGGCGATCAAATCGCTGTTGGCCATGTCTCCCTGTGCATTCTGAAACTCGATCTCCAGATTGCCGCCCTCCTGATATCCAGCCTCCGCAAGACCCTGCACAAAGCCGGTGTAGCAGTTTTCCAGGGAGGGGTGCGTAGCGAACTGGATGACGCCGATTTTCTTTGCGGCTTTTTCCATGGGGTCCGCCGCGCCGTCCGGAGTTGCACCGGATGCGAGGCTCAGGCCCTTTGCGTCGTCTCCGCCCTTTTGGGAAGAATTCCCGCCGCCGTTTCCGCAGGCGAAGCAAGTTGTGGCCAGAATCACGCTCATTGCAAGCGCAAGTGTTTTTTTCAAAATGTTTTTCATCGTTGATTCCTCCTAAAATTATGTTTAGATGCCCATGAAACGGGAACATTCAGGGTACGCCAGCCATCTGCCATGGACATCACCTCCTTTATTTCCATGCGGAATACAATAAAAACAGCCCTTGCCCCTGCAAAAACAGGGACAAGAGCTGTAAAACTCCTGCGGTACCACCCAACTTGGCGCGATGCGCCCACTCATATCCATGCACAATTCTATGCACGCTTCCCGGATAACGGGTGAAGTCCCCGTCAAGAGTTACTGAGCATTGATGCCGTTCACCTTGCCCTCGTAAGCCCATTCAGCCCGCCGTTTTCCACCGCAATCTCAGCGCCTGCGGCTCTCTTTGCAAAAACGTTTGCCAGCCTACTTCTCTTACTCATTGGTTTACTGCTTATGTGGTTTTCTATTGGTAGCTATTATATGCTGCTGCGCCGATTTTGTCAAGCAAACGACGAATTTTCACCGGATTTGCCGGATGACGTCTCTGGAAGAAAGGGAACGTAACAGAGCAGCGCGTGATTTTCTGTAACATATTCGTCGTCTAGAAGGACGCCGTCCTGGGAAAACACCCTGCGCCGGAGCTCGTTGTGGCGGCTGTATCCGCCCCAGTATTCCTGGCGGAAGGCGTGGCCTTTTTCATAGATCTCATAGCGATAGAGCGGCTTGGCGCCGCAACGCCATTCCCCGGCGAGGTCTGTTTCGGTCAGATACAGATGCAGCTGGAAGGCCTGCTGCGTGTCGTTGTGCAGCATCAGGTCGCGGTAATTGTACACGCAGGTCGCACCGCTTCCAAACGGCTGGGTGCGGTTTACGTCGGGAAAAACGTCGTAGCTGTGGCGGTAGCGCTCCACAACGGTCAGCGGCGTGTGCAGGGTCATCCAGTACAAAAGGTTTGTCAACTGGCACAGCCCGCCGCCAACCCCGGGGCCGAACGCGCCGCAGAACAGCACCAGGCCCTCCTTGTACCCCTTGCGCCGGGTAGGCTTCCCCACGGATTTCCAGAAGGAAAACGTTTCGCCCGGCTGGAGCAAAAGGCCGTCCAGCTTTTTGATTGCAAGGCGCAGGTTGCTGATTTTATTGTACTGCATCTGCATGTCCACATCCTTCAGCCTGCGCAGCAGCGGCGTCCGGTGGGCCGCATACCGGTGAGGGAGCAATTCGCTTTGGAAGGAGCGCGCAAAGCGATACCCGCCGAAGAGCCATTGCAGGCGCCGCCTTGCCGTATAATAGCGCGCGCCGAGAAAGAGGCGCAGCTTTGTCCGGCGCACGGGCGCGCGAAAGGTTTCTTCCATGGGGATCCCTCCTTTGCTACAGTATGGCACACCGACAGGACGCATGCAACCAGTCCTTGCCCTTTCTTGGGGATTGTAGTACCATAAAAAATAAGAAAATCTGAAAAGCATCATGAAACCGTCACAAAACTGTGCGAAAATACGAATATTACAAAGGAGGAGAGCGCATGTATCGCATTTTGGTGGTAGACGATGAGGATAAAATCCGCGCATTGATTCGCAAATACGCCGAATTTGAGGGCCATACCGTACGGGAGGCGGCGGACGGCATGGAGGCCGTGCACATCTGTCGCGAGCATCCGGACGACTTTGATATCATCATCATGGACGTGATGATGCCGGAGCTGGACGGCTTTTCCGCAGTGCGCGAGATCCGCAAGTACAGCGCCACACCCGTGCTGATGCTCTCCGCGCGCGGCGAAGAATACGATAAAATCCACGGCTTTGAGCTGGGCATCGACGATTATGTGGTCAAGCCGTTTTCCCCAAAAGAGCTGATGATGCGCATCAATGCGATCATGAAGCGCGCCCGGCCCGCCTCCGACCAGCCGAAAAAGGACCAGGTGAGCTTTGAGGGCTTAAATATCGATTTTACGGGCCGTATCGTCATGATCGACGGGGAAAAGGTGGACCTTTCGCCCAAGGAATACGACCTGTTGTTCTATTTTGCAAAAAATCGCAATATTGCGCTGACGAGGGAAAACCTGATTACAAACGTCTGGGGATACGATTTTTACGGCGACGACCGCACGCTCGATACACACATCAAGCTTCTGCGCAAAAGCCTCAAACAGTACAGCAAGTTCATCGTTACGCTGAGGGGAGTGGGCTACCGCTTTGAAGCTTAAAGCATTTTTCAAGCACTTTCAGGAAAAGATGTCCAACCGCATCGGCATCAAATGGGGGCTGTTTTCCGGCTTTGCGGCTTTTGCGGCGATCATTCTGGTGATGCTCTGGGTTTTCCAAATCGTGTTCCTGGGCAGCTTCTACAAGTTTATCAAGGTGCGGGAGATCAAGAGCTCCGCACAAACCATCGAGCGCAATATCAACTCGGATGATCTGAGCGGCCTTTTGGAGAATATCGCCCAGAACAATCAGATCTGCATCATCGTGTCGGACGAGTACGGCGACCTGTTCTATTCAGAGGACGCGGTCCCAAACTGTGTGATCCACCGGCTCAGCGGCCTACAGCGGGCTTTTATCTATGAGATCACCCGGCGCAACGGCGGCGTTTACTTTGAGCAGTTTCCACAGGACGACATGCGCACCGTGCCCGATTGGAAAAAGCAGAGGATGGCGGACAACGCCGACTCGCCGGAGAGTATGATCTACACCTTTATCACCCAACGGGAAAATGGCAAAAAGGTGCTGGTGCTGCTGAATTCCACCATTTCGCCGGTGGGCTCCACCGTGCAGACGCTCCAGGTGCAACTCACATGGATTACCATCATCATGCTGATTTTGGCATTTTTCCTGGCGCTGTTCTTATCCCGCCGCATCTCCGGGCCGATCATCAAGATCAATTCCTCTGCAAAAGTGTTGGCGGGCGGGAATTACGATGTAAACTTTGAGGAAAGCGGTTATCGGGAAATTGCGGAGTTGGGTGCAACGCTCAACTACGCGGCAAAGGAGCTTTCCAAGGTGGAGACCCTCCGGCGCGACCTGATCGCGAACGTCTCCCACGACCTGCGCACGCCTTTAACGATGATTACCGGCTACAGCGAGGTGATGCGCGACCTGCCAGGGGAGAATACGCCGGAAAACGTGCAGGTCATCATCGACGAGGCCAACCGTTTGACAACACTGGTCAACGATATGCTCGATTTAAGCAAGATGCAGTCCGGCACGCAGAAGCTCTCTCCGGACTTCTTCAATTTGACGGAGAGCGTCCGGGGCATTTTGGAGCGCTATAATAAGCTGACGGATTACGATATCCGCTTTACGGCGGACCGCGATGTAACGGTGTATGCGGACGAGCTGAAAATTTCGCAGGTGGTATACAATCTGGTGAACAACGCGATCACCTATACCGGCGAGGACAAGGTCGTGCGTTTGCGCCAGATCGAGCACGACGGGAAAGTGCGTATCGAGGTGCGCGACACCGGCGAGGGGATCGAACAGGACAAGCTGAAGGATATTTGGGAACGCTATTACAAGGTAGACAAAGCCCATAAGCGCGCGCAGGTTGGCACCGGGTTGGGCCTTTCGATTGTAAAGACCATTCTGGATATGCACGGAGGCGCCTATGGGGTGCAGAGCGAGCAGGGCGTGGGCAGCACCTTCTGGTTTGAGCTTGATATTCAGGAGGATGTGCCGGACAATTCCCCGGTTCTTTCTACTCCACAGGGGTAGAACTGTTTGCAGTGGACAGAATTTATGGTAAAATAAAAAGAAACATTTTTACGACTTTACCACGTTCAGGATTCATCTTTGGAGAGGAGGCGGGCGCGGGCTACTTTTGATGCTTGCGCCGCATTTATGAACATATCGGTGATCGGCTGCGGCCGGTGGGGCAGTTTTTTGGCATGGTATGCGGACAGGCTACAGCACAGTGTAGTTCTCTATGGCAGGGAAAGTTCCCAGAAAATGCGGGAATTACGAGAAACCCGCAGCAATGGGCTGGTGACGCTGGGGGATTCCGTCACCTTGACCAGCGACCTGGGAATGGCGGTTCAGCATGCGAAAATTTTAGTAATCTCCATCGGTGCGCAGAGCCTGCGCATGCTGATGCAGCAGCTTTCCGCGCTCGACATCAACGACAAGGCGATCGTCCTCTGCATGAAGGGGATCGAGGCGTCCACCGGCAAGCGCCTGACGCAGATTGTGGAGGAATATATTCCGAAAACCACCACAGTTTCCATCTGGGTGGGCCCGGGCCATGTGCAGGATTTTACTGCGGGGATTCCAAACTGTATGGTGATCGATAGCCGCAGCCAGGAAGCAAAAGAGATGTTGGTTAAGACGTTTTCCAGCGATCTGATTCGTTTTTATTACGGCAGCGACCTGATCGGAAACGAGGTGGGCGCGGCGGCGAAAAATGTGATCGGTATCGCGGCGGGCATGCTGGACGGCAAAAACAAGACGGCGCTTAAGGGCGCGTTGATGGCCCGCGGCACCCGCGAGGTTGCGCGTCTGATCAAAGCGATGGGCGGCAACGAGATCACGGCGTACGGCCTGAGTCATCTTGGCGACTACCA
>DBFXIC010000407.1:0-9998 GCA_048455095.1 Anaeromassilibacillus sp. | reverse complement strand
GATAGGATTGATTCTGTGGAGATAATCGTTTCAGTATGTCTATAGCTTCTTCAGCAACTTTATTATCCATTTCAACCGTCCCTTTCATTAATTTTGTGATATTTTAATTTGTTTCTTGCTTTCCTTCCTTTCTTATGCTAGAGTGATATAGAAATATCACAAGGGAGGGGATTCCATGATTCATCGCTTAAAGGAAGTTCGGAAAACATTGGGATTAAATCAAACCGATTTTGCTAAATATTTAGGCATTACGCAGACGGCTTATTCCATGATAGAAAACGGCAACCGTCCTCTGGCTGAAAAATACATTAAAGTGATCTGTTCTATTTTCCACGTTAACGAAAATTGGTTCTTAACAGGGAGCGGAGAAATGTTCCTCTCTTCTCCTTACGAAAAAGAATTTACAGAAATTTTTAACCACCTGATGCCTGTTACACAGCAGTATCTTCTTCTCATGGCAAGGGAATTGCTTCATACACAGCAGAAACTGCTCAATCCGGAAGATGATTTGATATAATTACTCAATAAAAAGATGATATAAACTATGAAAAAATTTAAAATTCCATCTATTCCTCAAACTACTCCCAAATCAGTCCGCTTTCCGAACGATATGGTCGAAGAAGTTGAACGGGCCATCTGTGGAAAAGATTGCACTTTCTCTGCATTTGTCGTTGAAGCTGTTCGTGTGGCGTTGGTCAACTTAAAAGAAGATGATGAAGAGTCATCCGATCAAAATTACGAAAAATAAAATCTCTATCGCTTGTAATCACAAACGATAGAGATTTTTGCTTTTTAAAGGCCTGATATAAATTCGTTTCAACACACAGTATCATTTTGCAGCTCCGCCGGTCCCCTTTGCTGGCTCAGCGCAAATCGGGAGTATGCCGTTGCTGTCCGGCGAACGCTCAACTTTCTCCCCGCAGAGAGCCCCGCGCCGGCCGTGCCTGCAGCTCAGCTTGCCTGGCTTAACGGTTGATGGAGCGGGCCATGCGGCGGTAGGTATGGCGGATGCCCTTGATGGCGGTGGAATAGGCGGTGATGTTTTCGGGCAGGGCCATACCGATATACCCGGCGTCCCCGAGATGGTGCACATCGGTTCCGGTCATCTTGCACATCAGGGCGATCTGCCGGATGGTCTGCTGATCCGCGCCCTCCTGCGAGGTGCCGACAGCGGTCATGGTCAGCAGACCCAGGGAATGCGCGTAGCTCACCAAATCGCGGATATATTCCACGGTTACGCCCGGCACCGTGCCCGGCGCGGGAAGCAGAATCACGTCCGCACCCGCATCGGCAAATTCGGAGATATCCTCCCGGGTGATGATTCCCCGCCCGGCCTCGGCCAGGATTCCGGAGGCGTGCATCTTGCCCGCCACCAAGATCACCCTGTCGCCCAGCTCCGGTGCGATGGCAGAGAGGGACTCCGTGATCGCCTTATTCTGCACGCCGATGCCCGGGTTTCCGGTGAGTACAATCATATCTGCGCCCATGGCCGCGGCGGTCTTGGCATTTTGCAGGCTTGCCCTGCGCCCATTTGTCAGGCTCCAGATGTCCTCGTCGTCGCCCGCAGAAAAGGACTGCTCCGCTGGTTCTAGGTTCACCGCGACCAGGCGCCCGGTCAACCGCTTGATCTCCCGGATGGTGTCCTTGGGCTCCACTTTGGGCAGCCCCCAAACCTGCGGCTCCACCACGTCAAACATGTTCAGGATGACAATATCCGCCCCCATGGCGCTGACGAACTCCGCGTTTGTGATGTTGCCCAGCATGGGCTGCACCGCGCCGATCGTCTCACATGCCAGGATGCGTCCCTCACTCATGGCAATCGATTTCAGGATCTGATCCTTATTCATTTGTTCCAAATCTGTTGTGTTGCAATCCAGCAATCGTTTCATCGTGATTCCTCCTAAAATAATCGGACGGTTGACAGCGGATAGCCGCCCGGGTTTCGACCTTCCGCAAACATTTGCCGAATCCGGCGAATGCTCTTTATCTGCATCCCTTCTATGATGAGTGTACCCATTAAAACGGCAGCGTTGTCCCGAAACAGTTGAATTTACTGTTCATGAACCGAACCCCCGCCCAGATAAGCAGAAAGGGCGGATGTTTCCATCCGCCCCCCGTTTCTGCATATTGTGCCCAATGGTGTGATGATCAAACGGAATCAATCAACCTTCCAAGTTTGATCCGCCCAAGACGCCACACGTGCATGTGCAATCGCTGTGATAATTGTTACCAGAAAGTCGATCATTTCCGTGCACCTCCATAATAGATATGATTTTATTGAATGCCGAGCAGCGGTTTTACGGCCGCTTCCAGCTTTCCGATGATTTCTTCGGACGCCGTCTGATCTGCGCCCTTTGCGGACAGATAGATCTTGATCTTCGGCTCCGTGCCGGACGGACGGACAATCACCTTGCTGCCGTTTTCCAAACGATATTCCAGCACATTGGACTTCGGCAGAGCGATTTCACTCTCCTCACCGCCATCATAGCGCTTGCTTGTTTCGTAATCGGACCAACCCGCAACCTTATAACCCGCGATCTCCGCAGGCGCGTTCGCGCGCAGCGTATCCATAATGCGGTTCATGGTCTTCATGCCGTCCTCGCCTTCAAAGGCAAAGTTCAGCAGGCCGTTCTTATAGTAACCGTGTTTTTCGTAGAGCTCATTCATCGCATCGACCAGGGTCTTGCCCTGCTGCTTGTAGTAGTATGCCATCTGGCAGATCAGCATGCTCGCGTCTACCGCGTCCTTGTCGCGCACATAGCCGCCGGAGAGATAGCCGTAGCTCTCTTCAAAGCCAAAGATATAGCGCTCCGGATGGCCCGCCGCTTCCAGGGATGCAATTTGGTCGCCGATATATTTGAAGCCCGTCAGCACGCGGCGCATCTCAATGCCGTACGCTTTCGCAACGGCATCCGCCATATCCGTGCTCACGATGGTGGTCACTGCCACCGGGTCCTTGGGCATCTTATTGTTTTTGATGCGCGCCTGCGCAATGAAGTCAAGCAACAGCACGCCAACCTCGTTACCGCTCATCAGCACAAAATTGCCATTCTGATTGACGGCAATGCCGCAGCGGTCGCAATCCGGGTCCGTGGCAACCAGCAGATCCGCCTGCACCTTTTCGGAAAGTTCCAGGCCCTTTTGCAGCGCCTCTTTGACCTCCGGGTTCGGGAACGGGCAGGTGGTAAAGTTGCCATCCGGCATTTCCTGCTCCGGAACAACGGTCACGTCGTCCACGCCAATCATGTCGAGGATGCGCGTGACGCACACACGGCCGGAACCGTTCAGGGGCGTATACACGACCTTCAGGCCCTTGCAGGGCTCCGGGATCACGCCCTGGTTCAAAACCTCCTGCAAAAACGCGTTGATCACATCGTCCTTGATATAGCTGATTTTGCCTTCCTTGACGCCGTCCTCAAAGCTCATGCGCTTTACGCCGCTGAACACGTCCGTCTTGGCGATGGCTTCGGAAACTTCTTTTGCCATTTCGCTGGTGATCTGGCAGCCATCGCTTCCATACACCTTATAGCCGTTATATTTGGAAGGATTGTGGCTTGCGGTGACGCACACGCCCGCGTCGCATTTCAGATAGCGCGTGGCAAAGGAGAGCGTCGGCACCGGCGAGAGCCACGGATAAATATGCGCATGGATACCGTTTGCAGCCAGAACCGCCGCGGTTTCCCTGGCAAACACATCGGACTTGATCCGGCTGTCGTATGCAATCGCCACATTGGCATTGCGCACGTGGGCGTTCAGGTAATCCGCAAGCCCCTGCGTGGCTTTGCGCACAATATAGACGTTCATGCGGTTGGTACCCGCGCCGATCACGCCGCGAAGGCCCGCTGTGCCAAAATCCAGATTGCAATAGAATCGGTCGTTGATTTCCTCCGGCTGGTCGCGGATTGCCTCAAGCTCCGCAGTTAAATCGGGGTCATCCAACTTCTGGGCCAGCCATCTCTCGTATTCACTCATCATTTAATCCCCTTTCCTTTGAAAAAATCTATACATCCCGCACTGCGGGGAGTTTATTGGTTTCCATGTATAGAGTACCATTTGTTTTTCCCGCTGTCAACCGGGGCAAGTTGCGCTTGCATGCACAGCCGGCTCCCGAAAGGTTGTTTTGGGTTTCCCTTGTGGGACGACACGGTTGTTTTAGATGATTGCTGCAAAATAGCCGCCTCTGAATGATTTCAGAAAGCATGGAAAAGAACAATATTTCTGGGTTCTGACGCCAAAAGCGAAGATAACACTGTGCGTCCGCGAACGGTGTTGCACGCCCGCCATACGGAAGCAATTCGTCCTCGATTTGCGCGGGCTAACAAAGACAACCGCCGAAGGCGCGAACGACGACGCGTGTCCCGGACGGAGGTCAGCGGGCTATCAGATCCGGATGATATTCGTCACAATTCCAGCCGGGGTAATATCAATGATTCCATATGTCCCAAGACTGCCGTGCAGGCTGCCGGGGTTCATGATATACAGTCCGTTGTCATAGTCTGTCACGGCCTGATGTGTATGCCCAAAGAGCACAATATCCGCTTTCTTTTCGCGGGCAGCGCAGCAAACAGGATACAATCCGTATTTTACATTATACGCATAACCGTGCGTATAAAAAATTCGTTTACCTTCCAGGGTGATTTCGCCGTCAGGTGGGAGCGTACTACCCCAATCGCAATTGCCGCGCACCTGTAAAAACATTTTTCCGGGAAATTTCATTTTGACGTTTTCTGCTTCATCTGCACCGTCGCCCAAATGAATGACCACCTCGGCCTTTGGCTGGCGAAGAACTGCCTGCTCCAGCGCGTACTGATCCCTGTGGGTGTCCGACACTACTAAAATTCGCATGGTTTTCTATTTCCCTCCATCATTCCCTGACCGGACATGCCGAACCGCATTCCGATTTCTTTCATATACTACTTTATGGCATCATATATTATTGATGACTCATTAAACAATATCCGCTTTTCATGAAAAGGAGTGGTCTCATTATGGCAGTCAAGCCGCCGAACGAAGAGCAAGCAAAGCTGCTCAACAGTCTGTTGAAGAGCCTTAGCCCCGCAGACACAGAAAAAGTAACCAAAATTTTAAACGATAAGGACGCGACCAATCGCATGCTGAGTACCCCACAGGCGCAGGAGCTGTTGAAAAAACTGACCGGCAAGGGCTGACCGACGCTGTAAATTCCTGCGCAAGCTGCGCTGTATCTACAGAAAGGAGGAACCGCAATGGACGATCTAGCCGGAAAAATCGGCGAGTTGTTGCAAAACCCCGCCATCGCGAGCCTTCTCGGTCAATTTGGCGCATCGCAGGAAGAAACACCGGAAGAGCAGGCGCAGGCCGCGCCGCCGATTCAGCAACCCAACGTCCCCACCCAGCCGATACAGGGGACCCCCCTTTCTGGACTGGGAATCGATGGCGACGTCATTCAAACGGTGATGAAGATTGCGCCGCTGCTTTCCAACATGAAGCAGGAGGACGACAGCACGCGTTTTTTGCGTGCCCTGCGTCCTCTGCTCAGCTCCGGACGACAGACAAAGCTGGATGAGGCGGAAAAAATCTTGCAGCTTATGCGCATGCTTCCCCTCCTCCGCAGCCAGGGCATCCTCTAGCCTGCAAACTGACACTGCATGTCCCGGGCAAAAACGGCATACTCTCGATTGGCACCGAGCCAGCAAAGGGGGCCCGGCGGAGCCGCAAAATGACACTGCGTGTCCCGGGCAAAAACGGCATGCTCCTGGTTTGCACTGGGCCAACAAAGGGAATCCCTGTGGATGCGAAAGACGCCATGCGTCCAGTATGGATGTTTCCAGAAACATTGCAAGTGGTTTCAAAAAGTTTTACAGGCAATTCATCTTCGGTGTGCTGACACTGAAAACCGCTGTAAGCGCGTGTGACACGCCGTGCCTGCGAACGGCATTGTACGCTCGCCGTAGGCGAGAAAAGACGTTGTACGTCTATGAAAAGGAGGCGGTAAGATGGCGGTCAATGACAATGAAATGAACCGGATGCAGCAGGATGCCATCCGCCGCGTCCGTGAAATGCAGGCGCGCGCCATGCAGTACCAGTCCAACGGCCAACCGAACCCGCGCCGGAATGAACCGCATGCCCAACAGCCGCAACAACGGCCAGCTCCGCAAAACGCACAACCCCAGCGCAATCCGCAGACGCAGAACGCACCAACTCGCCATGAAGCCGTGCAGCGTCCAGAACAGCGTGTGCAGACACAAAATACAGCACAACATACGGAGCGGCCGCAACAGCCGCATCGGGAACCGCACACCGCACAGCCCCATCCCGCGGATCAGCCACGCACACAGACTGCGGAGCCAGTTGTTCATCATGCGCCGCATGCTTCCACACCGGAACAGCCGCACATCTCGGCGCCGCCCGCCCCGCCCCGCATGGCCAATCCTGTGACGGACATTTTCCAGATGCTCTTCAAAGATACCGATCGTACACTCATCTTAGTGTTGATCCTCATTCTAAGCGAGGAAAAGGCCGATCCCGGCCTGATTTTTTCCCTGTTATACATTGCGCTTTGATCGCACACAGCTGAAAACCATTAAGAACCACGGGAGAGTTGCGCCCGTGGTTCTTTTTTTGCCTCCAGCATACACCTGTCAGCCTTCTTCTAGAGAACGAATTGCAGAGATATAATAGGCCTGCGTGGACGAATCGAGGCTCAGCTCATATTCCATATACTTGGTCGGCGTGGGGCCGTCCAACATGCTACTGGTCTGGTTGCGCCACTCGTCGCTTGGGGAGACGTAGCCGACGCGCAGGTAGAGTTTTCCATTCCGCTTTTTCTCGCTCTCCGTGTAGGGCGTATAGCTGCTGTCGGAACTGTACAACGCCACATGGAATTCGTTCTCCACGGAATCATACTCGAAGAAGGTCTCCTCCGCAGGCGTTTTGGGCTGCAATTGGCAATCGGGGCCAAACAGCTCCCGGCACGCGTCCACCACATCGCCCAAAGGTACCAGCGCACGGCCTGCCTCGTCGTACTCCGTGTAGTTTGTCCCGTTGTTGGCTGTAATCGTCTTCCAGAGCGAAGCGTTCAGGACAAAATCCTCGTTTGCATCTGCCACCGTTTCAAACGGCGCAGGGTCCTGCATGACCACTGGGCTGAGGAACGTATCGTACGCGCGCAGCTGTGAGTCGTCCGTCATCGTGCTGTAAATCTTATTTCCGATGCTCCCGGCGATAAACACCACGCCCACCAGCGCCAGCAAAAGCACCAGGGAACCAACCGCTACGCCATAACGCCGGCGGCCTTTCCGGCGTGCGGGACGCTCTTCCATGGATGGGATTTCCGGTTCTTTCACCGGATCGGGCGCCCACTTTGTCAGCAGTGCATCATCCTCGTCCGCGTCGGGATAGAAATCATCGATCTCCGTCTCATCGTCTTCCGTGGGAGAGGCCGCCGGACGCTCTAAAAATGCATCCCGGTAATCCGCGGAAAAATCCGCAATTTTTTCCCTGCGCCGCCTTCCTTCTGTGTGCACAGTCTGTTCCGTATCCTCCGGTGTCCCGGTTGTTTCGGGCTTTGTCCGTTTCCCCGCCCGGTTTTTTCGATTTTCCAGCTTTGTATTCATGTATCCTCTCCGTATAATCATCTGGTTTATGTACTTATCGGATTTGCCCATCCCCCGTGATGATAAATTTTGTCGAGGTCAGCTCGCGCACGCCCATGGGTCCGCGCGCGTGGAGCTTCTGCGTGGAGATGCCGATCTCTGCCCCACAGCCAAACTCGCCGCCATCCGTAAAACGCGTGGAGGCATTGACATAGACCGCCGCGGAATCGACCTGCACCGTAAATGTCCGTGCGTTTCGGTAATCGTTCGTGATGATGGCCTCGCTATGCCCAGAGGAATACTTGGCAATGTGGGCGATCGCGTCGTCGAGCGAGTCCACCACCTTGATGGCGAGAACATAGTCGAGGTATTCGCGGCCCCAGTCCTCTTCCTCCGCGGGGATCACACATGCCCCTAGAATTTCCTGTGTGCGTGCACAGCCGCGCAGTTCCACCTTTTTCTCGTCCAAACGCGCCTTTATGATTGGAAGCGCCTGCTCCGCGACATCCTTGTGGATCAGCAGCTTCTCCATGGCATTGCAGACCGAAGGGCGCGACGTCTTGGCATTAAAGATAATATTGGCCGCCATCTCGATATCGGCGGAGGCATCCACGTAAATATGGCAGTTGCCCACGCCGGTCTGGATCACCGGCACATGGGAATTTTCCACCACGGAGCGGATCAACCCCGCACCGCCGCGCGGAATCAACACATCCAGATAGTCGGTCAAGCCCATCATTTCCACAGAGGAAGCGCGCGTGGTATCCTGCACCAGTTGGATGCAGTCCGCAGGCAGGTCCGCTTCCTCCACCGCGCGGCGCATCACCTCCGCAATTGCTGTATTCGAATGGATAGCCTCCTTGCCGCCGCGCAAAATGACGGCGTTGCCCGCCTTGAGACAGAGCGCCGCCGCATCCGCGGTCACGTTCGGACGCGCTTCATAGATGATGCCCGCCACGCCGAGTGGCACGCGCACGCGCTGGATCTGTAATCCATTTGGACGGACAAAGCCGCTCACGACCTGTCCCACCGGGTCCTCCTGCGCCGCTACATCGCGCACACCCTGTGCCATCCCCCTGATCCGTGCGCCGGAGAGTGCCAAGCGGTCCAGCAGGCTTTCCCGCATGCCGGATTCCCGTGCCGCACGAAGATCCGCTTCGTTTGCAGCAAGGATCTCCGCTTCGTGGGTTTCAATGGCCTCCGCCATTTTATACAGGGCCGCATCCTTTTTCGCGCCGGCCACCGCGAGTATACGCGCGGCCGCCTTGGCCTTTTGCCCCATCTGTTCCAAAACTGTCATCCGGTCCACCCCTTTTATTTTGAGGCTATGCCCCAATTTTATTTTACTGTTTTCCCGTGCCGAAAACTGTCCCAATCTGCTCACCATCAAAAAGATGGTACAGATTTTTTGGATTTGCACCGCTCATAACACAACAGCAGATACCCGCCTCATTGGCGAGGGCCGCTGCGCTCACCTTTGTCCGCATGCCGCCCGTACCGCGGTTGGAACCCGTTCCACCCGCCAGCGCAATGACCTCCGGTGTAACCTCCCGAATGAACGGGATGCGCTTGGCACTGGAATCCGCCCGTGGATTCGCATCATACAGCCCATCGATGTCCGTCAGGATGACCAGCAGGTCTGCGTCCACCAACTTGGCTACGATGGCGGACAACGTATCGTTGTCGCCGATCTGCACGCCGACCAATTCATCAACCGAAACAGTATCGTTTTCATTCACCACCGGAATGATTCCCATACCGATCAGTTCCTGGAAGGTATTGACAACATTTTGTTTGCTGTGCTCATTCGAAACCACATCCCCAGTCAAGAGCACCTGCGCCACCGTACTGTTGTATTCTCCAAAAAATTTATCATACATAAACATCAGCTCGCACTGGCCAACCGCCGCGAGCGCCTGCTTTTTCTCCGTCTCATGCGGTCGTTCCGTAAGCCCAAGTTTACCCACGCCGACGCCGATGGCCCCAGAGGTGACCAGAACGATCTCTCTGCCGGAATTTTGCAAGTCGCTGAGCACCTTACACAGCGATTCCATCCTCCGAAGGTTAATTTTTCCATTTTCATATGTCAAAGTGGACGTTCCGACTTTGACCACAATCCGCTTTGCCTGTGTGATAGCAGACATACTGCATCCCCTTTTCCCTACAAAATTTTATATAAGATATGGAAGCCATCAGAAGTTGTGACAACATGGATCAGGCTAAACAATCAAACAAATAATCCCATTTTCCCTTGAAAAACAAGCTAGAAACCCGCGATCTCAATGTTCTCTCAGCCGTCGGAAATTTCCGATTTCCGCTTACGGCGTGAGGTTATTATAACATGCTGAAAAGCGAAAGCCACCAGACCAATAGACCGGTCTCACCATGTAAAGGCCAGACGCATGGTTCCTATTTCAATGTTCT
>DBFXIC010000406.1:0-7967 GCA_048455095.1 Anaeromassilibacillus sp. | reverse complement strand
CCACAGGCTGGCTTCGCAAAAAGCTTGTCATCTTTGTTTCCCAACCCCATTCGCATTGTGACAGCTTTGTAAAATACAATAATTTCCCTGCCGCAGGGTAATCAGAACTTTTTAATTTTCACACAGTCAGAATGTTCCATCCTAATGATAGTCGAAGTAGATAGAGGAGATGATCGCATGTACCAAACCTGGGAAGAATTGGAGTCCGCCTGCATGGCCTGCCAAAAGTGCGGCCTCTGTTCCGGACGTACCAATCTGGTGTTCGGCGTAGGCAATAGAGAATCAAAGGTTCTGTTCATCGGCGAGGGACCGGGTGAGCAGGAGGATCTGAAAGGCGAACCGTTTGTGGGGCGCAGCGGACAACTCCTGGACAAAATGTTGGATGCGGTCGACCTGGACCGTAAGAAAAACATCTACATCGCGAATATTGTCAAATGTAGGCCGCCGCAAAACCGCGATCCGCTGCCGGAAGAACAGGACACCTGTATCGACTGGCTGCGCAATCAGGTCTACTTAATCCGGCCGAAGATCATCGTGTGCTTGGGCCGGATCGCCGCGATGAAACTGATCCGGCCGGATTTTAAAATCACGCGGGAACACGGCGTATTCGTCGAAAAAAATGGCGTGTGGATGATGGCGACACTGCACCCGGCCGCGTTGCTCCGCAATCCCAGCAGCAAGCCCGGCGCGTTTGAGGATTTCCTGAAACTGCGGGCAAAGATCGACGAACTGGGAATCCCCCTGGATTGACGTCGAAAACATGTGTCCATTCAAACTTTAAAATAAAAACCGCCCTTGAATTTGGCTTTTTCGAAGGGAATTCCAGCTGTCAAACAGGCGCACTGCTTGTAAAACAAATGGAAATTCCGTTCATTTTGCCATTTCTCAGGGCGGTTTTTCTATTGGAAAAGCTACTTCATCAAACAAGGTAAGCGGCTGTCCGCCGTTTACCGCACTATGGTTTCTTGGCCTTTTTAGAGCTCTGGCAGGACTGGCAATGCGAGCAGCCAGAGCAATTGCCGCAGCATGTATGGCGGTGCCGCCACGCATAGCGCGCTGCAAAAAACACCAACACCAGAACCACCGCCAGAATTATAAAATCAATTATATGCATAAAGAATCCTTTCTAAATTCACACAAACAGCAGACCCAAATGGTAAACCACAAACGAGGCAATCCATGCAACGCCGGTTTGCAGGAACACCACCGCTACCGCCGCTTTTCCGCTGCCCATCTCACGCCGGACGGCGCTGATCGCAGCCACGCACGGCGTATAGAGCAGTGTAAACACCAAAAAAGAAGCCGCTGCCACGGGTGTGAAAATGGCAGAAAGCGCTTCAGACATGTTGGCTGTGCTGGCCCCCGTCAGAACAGCAAATGTGCTCACCACGGCCTCTTTGGCACTGAATCCGGTAAGCAGCGCCGTGGAGGCGCGCCAGTCGCCAAAACCAAGCGGAGCAAATACCGGCGCGATCAAACGCCCGATTCCCGCCAGCATGCTGCTATCCCCTCCGGCCACGGGGTTTAGCCGAGTATCGAAGTTCTGTAAGAACCAGATGAGGATTGTCGCCACAAAAATCACCGTAAACGCGCGGGTTAAAAAGTCCTTCGCCTTATCCCACAGAAGCATGCAGACGCTCTTCGGACTGGGCAGCCGGTAGTTCGGCAGTTCCATCACGAACGGCACCGGCTTTCCATGGAAGACCGTGCTTTTTAAAACCAGCCCCACCAGAATGCCGACCACCATTCCCAGAATATACAGCCCAATCATCACCAAAGCGCGGTATTTCGGGAAGAACGCCATGGTAATCATGCCATAAATCGGCAGCTTGGCCGAACAGCTCATAAACGGCGTTAAGAGGATCGTCATTTTGCGGTCGCGTTCACTGGAAAGCGTCCGTGTCGCCATAATCGCAGGCACCGAACAGCCAAAGCCGATCAGCATCGGCACAAAGCTGCGGCCCGAAAGGCCGATCTTGCGCAACAGTTTGTCCATGACGAACGCCACGCGCGCCATATAGCCGCTGTCCTCCAGAATAGACAGGAAGAAAAATAATACTACAATGGTCGGCAGGAAGGAGAGCACACTTCCCACCCCTGCAAAAATCCCATCGATCACCAAGGAGTGCACAACTGGATTGATGCCATAAGCCATGAGTGCATCGCTGGTTATATTTGTCACAAAATCGATTCCATCAGAAAGCAAATCGCTTAAAAAACTTCCGATCACCCCAAAGGTCAGCCAGAACACCAGCATCATAATCAGCAGAAAAATCGGGATCGCCAGATATTTATGCGTCAGGAGATTATCAATTTTTACACTGCGCGCATGTTCTTTGCTTTCACCGCATTTGACCACGCTGTCGGCACAGAGATGGTCAATAAAATTGTAGCGCATATCCGCCAGGGCCGCTTCGCGGTCCGTGCCGAGCTCGCGTTCCATCTCGGTGACACTGTGTTCCACCATGTCCTTCTCGTTGTCCGAGAGGTTCAGGGCGTTCAGCATTGGCTCGTCGCCCTCCACCAACTTGGTCGCCGCGAAGCGGGCGGGCGTCTGGATGCGTTCTGCATGATCCTCCACCAGATGCGCAACCGCATGGATCGCCCTATGTACAGCCCCTGAACAGAAGTCCTGCCTGCGGGGATACCGGCGGTCCCGCGCAATGCGGACCGCCGTATCGATCAACTCGTCGATGCCTTCGTTCTTACTTGCAGAAATCGGCACCACCGGAACGCCCAGTTCTTCCTTCAACTTATCGATCTTGATGGTCCCGCCGTTTGCACGAACTTCGTCCATCATGTTCAGCGCAATCACCATCGGAATGTTCAGCTCGATGAGCTGCATGCTCAAATAGAGGTTCCGCTCGATGTTCGTGGCGTCCACGATATTGATGATCCCATCCGGCCTGTTTTTCAGGAGAAAATCACGCGTGACAATCTCCTCGTTGGTATAGGGCGAAAGGGAGTAAATTCCCGGCAGATCCACCACTGTATCATCCTTATAACCGCGGATGGCGCCCTCCTTACTTTCCACCGTGACGCCGGGGAAATTGCCCACATGCTGGTTAGAGCCTGTAAGCTGATTGAACAGCGTGGTCTTACCGCAGTTCTGGTTTCCAGCCAGAGCAAAAATCATGGCTTATACCTCCTCCACCTCGATGTTTTTTGCATCGTCCGTGCGGAGTGTCAGCTCATAACCGCGCAAATGCAGCTCGATGGGGTCCCCCATCGGCGCGACCTTGCGCACCATCACTTCGGTATGCGGGGTCAGGCCCATGTCCAACAGACGGCGGCGCAGAGCTCCCTGTCCATTTACCGCAATAATCCGGGACTTTTGGCCGATCTCCAATTCATTCAGCGTCATATTCCCACAAACCCTCTCTTAATCACATTTGAATTCTCAAGTTAGCCTATGCTATCTTCTGAATGTATTATAGTCTTGGGTCCAGAATTTGTCAAGGCTAACTCTTGTTTAGAGCCCATCCAATATCAAGCGCCCTTCACGATTCAGCATCGTGAAGGGCGCTTTTTCAATCAAAATTCCGTATAGATTGTTTGTCTTGCAGGATCAGCATTTTCAACCCATAGCAAAGGCGTATCTTTTTTTCGCTGTTTTCCAATCAATCTTAATCTCTGTTCCGGATGGATTCTTACAGCTCAATTCCGTCCAAAACTTTGCGAAGCGCATCGGCAGAGGCCATCAGTTTGCGCTGCTCCAAACCGCTGAGTGGAATATCCAACACCGTCTCTGCACCGCAGCGTCCCACCACTGTAGGAACGCCCATACACACATTTTCCAGGCCATAATGCCCCATAATTAGGCTGGACACCGGCAAAATGGAATGCTCGTCCCGGATAATACTCTCACAGATACGGCGTACCGCCATCGCAATTCCGTAATAAGTCGCGCCCTTCTTTTCGATGATCTCATAGGCGCTGTCGCGCACATCGGTATAGATGCGCTCCATCGCCTCCATATGGTTGTAATGGCCGCGCAATTCACAGAAGTGATTGAGATCCACACCGGAGACGTTCGCACCGCTCCAAACCGCCAACTCGCTGTCGCCGTGTTCGCCGATGATAAAGGCGTGAATACTGCGGCTGTCCACCTGCAGATGCTCTCCAAGCAGATATTTCAGGCGCGCGGTGTCCAGCACCGTTCCGGAGCCGAGCACGCGGTTGGACGGGAAGCCGGAGAGCTTCAACGTCACATACGTCAGAATATCCACTGGGTTGGAAACCACCAGCAGAATGCCGCTGGTATTGCGTTTTACAATTTCCGGAACAATGCTCTTAAAAATCTTGACGTTCTTATTGACCAGGTCGATGCGGGTTTCATCCGGTTTTTGTGCAGCGCCCGCCGTGATAATAATCAGATAGCAGTCTGCCAGGTCGTCATAGGTGCCCGCATAGACCTTCATCGGACGCGCAAAGGGCAGGCCGTGGCTGAGATCCATCGCTTCGCCTTCCGCCTTCTCCCTGTTGGCGTCGATCAACACCAGCTCCGAAAACAGGCCGCTCTGGATCAGACTGAATGCCGAGGTCGCCCCCACCGCGCCGCATCCGATCATTGCCGCTTTTTGAATGTTCATCATCAAAAATCACTCCTTTTCGTCGAAAACATCGTATTACAAATTGCTTTGCAGGCTGTCGTTATACAGGAAACGCAAAAACGCCATTGCGGAAAACCGGAACCTCCGTCCCATCCGGCAGGATTCCATCAATTTGCATATCCGCGCTGCCAAACATAAAATCGCAGTGCTCTTTGGACTGGTTGGCCCCAGCGGCCTCCAGCTGTTCGCGGTCCATGACCGCTCCGCCTTTGATATTTTCCGGATAAGAAGCGCCCAGCGCCAAATGGCAGGACGCGTTTTCGTCAAATAACGTCGTGAGGAACAAAAGCCCCGAGCGCGAAATGGGGGAATCGTCCGGAACCAGCGCCACTTCACCGAGATAGGCGCTGCCTTCGTCAAATTCCACCAGGTTTTTCAGAACATCTTCCCCGGTCTCTGCACCATAGTCGCAGACCTTGCCATCTTTAAAATCAAACCAGAAGCCCTGGATCATCTTCCCCTGATAGTTGAGCGGCTTTGTCGCATAAACCCGGCCGTTCACATGATATTTATCCGGCGCGGTAAAAACTTCTTCCGTAGGCATATTGGGCACAAAAACCGCCTTGTTGTCTGCGCGGCAGCTTCCGCCTTCCCAAATGTGCCCTTTTGCGAGCCTAACGGTAAGATCGGTTCCCAGGCTGTTTTGAAAATGCAGCGCCTGAAAATGGTAATCGTTTAGCTTGCGGCTATTCTCTGCCAAATCGGCGATATGCGCTTTCCACTCTGCCACGGGATCGTTGTCCTCCCCAATACGCACACCCTTCAGGACCGCGTTCCACAGTGTATCCAGTGCTTCCTGTTCCTCCATATCCGGAAAGGTTTTCTTTGCCCACGCCGCCGACGGCACGGCCACGATGCTCCATTGGCCGTGATTCGCCATGGTATAAGGTTCAAATCGTTCAAAAGCCAGCTCCTCTGCAACGCGCACCGCTTGCAGCTTTTTTCCGGGGATGTCCGCCAACAGCCCCGGAGTCGTGGATTTTAGATGCAGAAAACAGCAGCGGCGGTCAATGTCATCCTGCTTCTGCTGAATGCGCCAAGGTGCGATTGCCGTCATGGACTCCTGCTCTTCATATTTATAGCGCAGCTTGTCCATATGCTCGTCTACCCAATTGACCCGCACTTCCCCTGCTCCCGCGCGATATGCTTCCTCTACACAAAGGCGGGCAAAAAAAGCGCAATCCACAGGGGACGTCAACACCATCAGCTGGCCCGGCTGCACATTGACGCCGATTCGCACCGCCAGCTCCGCATATTTTTGTAATGTATCCTGCGTAACCATTTTTATCCTCTTTTCTCCATCCCAGCACTTCACTTTATTTGGAACAACCTTTTCGGTATTGCTCATAATTGGCTGCTTTATCGCACAAACTGCTGTTGATGGCAAAGTCTATAAAACTATCATATCCGATTCACATGCAAAATACAACCAAAAGTGCTTTTCACAATTGGCCAAGCAGCTCTATCAGAAAGAGCAATTTCATTTATTTTCATCCACTATCATTCAATCATATGTATATATAAGATAGAATTTTCTTATGTTTTCTATAAAATTATTACTTTGCACAATTTGCGCAATCAATTTTCGTCATATTTTTGATTGATTTAGATTGACTTTGACCGATTTTGATCGTATTATAATGACAAAGGAAGTGATCACATGCTGACAGAAGAACGATATGCCGCCATCCTGAAGCTGGTTGAAGAAAAAAAAGCGGTTTCCGTATTGGAGCTGACGGAGTTTTTAAACAGTTCGGAATCCACTGTCCGGCGCGATCTGACCGCATTGCATCGCATGGGTAAGTTAAACAAAGTGCATGGAGGCGCTACCTCAATCAACGGCGTTTATCAGGCAACCGAAGATAAAACCTCCGTTCGACAAAGTCTCCATGTAGAGGAAAAAACACACATTGCACAATATGCCGCTTCCCTGGTACATAAAAATGATTTTGTGTTCCTGGATGCGGGGACCACCACAGAGCTGATGATCGATTATCTCACGGAAAAAGAGGCCGTATATGTGACCAACGGGATTGTGCACGCGCGAAAGCTTGCGGAAAACGGATTCAACGTCTATATGATCTCCGGCAAAGTCAAAGCGGTCACAGAAGCGATCATCGGGACCGAGGCAGTACACAGCCTCCAGCGATACCGCTTTTCCATCGGTTTCTTTGGAACAAACGGATTCAGTGCCGGTGCAGGATTTACTACGCCGGACATCGATGAAGCCCGCGTCAAGACGGAGGCCATACAGCGATGTAACAAGCGCTATGTACTGGCGGACCCCTCCAAATGCAACCAGCTGTTCTCCGTGATCTTCGCAGATCTCTCCAGTGCGGCGATCATCACTACGGTGCTGCCGGATAAACAAATCCGTTCCCGCACCACCGTGATTGAAACGGAATTTGGAAAGGAGCAAGCAGCCTTATGATTTATACTGTAACATTCAACCCCTCCCTCGACTACGTTGTCCGGCTTCCCTCATTAAACCTTGGCAGTGTAAACCGCACAGAACGTGAGGAGCTGTATCCCGGCGGAAAAGGGATCAACGTTTCCATCGTCCTGCGCAATCTCGGCGTGGAAAATACAGCCCTGGGATTTACGGCAGGGTTCACCGGGGATGAGATTCGCCGGCTGCTGGACCGTTGCGGATGCCGCACCGATTTCATTCCGGTGCAGGATGGATTCTCCCGCATTAACGTCAAGGTCAAGGCGGAGCAGGAAAGTGAGATCAACGGGCAGGGCCCCAGCATTTCCCCGGAAAATCTCGAGGCGCTTTTTTCAAAGCTCGATTGCCTCACCGGGGAAGACGTTCTGGTCCTGGCGGGGAGCATCCCCAACACTCTCCCCGCGGATATCTACGAAAACATCCTGGAGCGGTTGCAGGGTCGGCAAATCCGCACGGTGGTGGACGCCACTGGTGACCTGCTCAAAAACGTGTTGAAATACCACCCCTTCCTCATCAAACCAAACAACCATGAATTGGGCGAACTCTTCGGCCGGACATTGAAGACGGAACAGGAGATAATCACCCACGCGAAAAAGCTCCAGGAGCTGGGCGCGCGCAACGTGCTTGTTTCCATGGCGGGTGACGGCGCGATTCTGGTAGACGAAATCGGAGTGGTACACAAGAGACAGCCTCCGCAGGGACGCGTGGTCAACTCCGTCGGCGCAGGCGACTCGATGGTGGCCGGATTTTTAGCGGGCTACCTTTCCACTCAAAATTATGAAACCGCCTTTAAAACTGGACTTGCAGCAGGCAGCGCTTCCGCGTTCCAGGAATGGTTGGCAGACGGAACCGACATTCGCACGCTTTTGGAAACATTATAAACAGCTTGAGAATTGATATAGGAG
>DBFXIC010000405.1:0-3595 GCA_048455095.1 Anaeromassilibacillus sp. | reverse complement strand
CGATAGATCGATGCATCCACACCGGTCTCCTCTAAAATGAAGTCGTGCATCTTTGCAAAATCTGCCAGATAAGCATCCACCGAAGCGTAGATTTTTTTGTAGTCGTGCGAATAGGTGTGCACCGCAATGGTATGGCCGCGCTGTACAATTTCCCGCATGGCCTTCCTGTCTTCTTCTCCCGTCTTTCCAACAAGAAAAAAGGTTGCTTTAACATGATAGCGGTCCAATACGTCCAGAAGCGGAACAGTCAAATTAGACGGTCCGTCGTCAAAGGTCAAATAGGCGATTTTTTCATTCGAATCCGTTTTTACAGGTTCTGTTTTTGCCGCATACAACAGCGGATATGGATCGTTGGGCAAAGCGTTTTCCTCCGGGGCGGTTTCTACAACAATTTCTGTTTTTGGGATTGCCGATGCACCAATCCCCTGCGCCAACGTAAACAGTGTGGGGAGCTCTGTGGGTTGAAGCGCACTGGAAAGGGTGAGACAGGTACCGGAAAAAAGCGCAAAAAACATAACTGTAGCCAAAACAGCGGCTATTTTCCCAGTCGTCTGCTTTTTAAGATGTTTTGCCCGTTTCATACCCATTCCCCATTTCGCGTTTCTTCGGTTGCTTTACCTTCATTATAACAATATAACCCCCAAAAGGGCAGTTAAAGTTTTGTAATACAGGTTTCATATGTTTCATCACTCTACGTCTACTGGATTTTTTCGCTCAATAGACCTTTGATTCAAAAAATAGTTTCTCTGTCCTCTATTATTTTCCTTTATGATCTTGCGTTTCATAAGGAAATCCGATTTTAAAATAAGAACTTCTTGCAAAACCAAAATTGGTAGAATATAATGGACGCAATATACAAAGGAGGGGTTACATTTGATTTTAAACCACACTGTGGAAGCGCTGATGGAACGGCGGTCCATTCGTTCCTATCGCGGAGAGCAGGTCAGCGAAGAGGAACTGACCGACCTGTTAAAGACCGGGACATATGCGCCTTCCTCCATGGGCCGTCAGGCCCGCCACTTTACGGTCATCCAGAATCAAGCTTTCTTGGACGATATACGCACTGCAATGGGAGAAACTGCGGACGACCCATTCTACGGCGCGCCGACAGTCATTGTCTTTTCTGCTCCGGCTGACGCCCGTTTTGCACCCGAGGATACCTGCTGTGCCATGATGAATATCATGCTCGCAGCCCATTCTTACGGCCTCGGCACCTGCTTTATCGGATGCGTGCGCGACGTGCTGCGTACAGCAGAGTTCCAGCCCCGCTTAAAGCTGCCAGAGGGCTATATTCCCTATAGCTGCCTCACGCTGGGGTATCCCAAGGAACACGCGGCTGCTCCTGCACCGCGTCGAACAGACGGTATTTCCTACGTGCGTTGATTCCATACATAAAAATGGCATCCTTTTTCTGTGTACAAGATTGTACAGAAGAAGGATGCCATTTTTGTATGATGAAGCAAACGAACATGTTCTATGAAGCGTCTGCTTTCCAATAGGCCTTTATTTTAAACAAAGCCGCCTTTTATAGTTGCTTAAGCAGAATAGGAGTCCTCCAATATTTTTTCCGCACACCGGATTCCGTCCACGGCCGCTGAGATGATGCCCCCCGCATAGCCGGCGCCCTCGCCGCAGGGATAAAGCCCCGCCGCTGATGGAGACTGCAACGAATCCCCACGCAAGACACGCACTGGGGAGGAGCTTCGGCTCTCAACTGCTGTCAGTAGGGCATCCGGATGAGAAAAACCGTGCAGGTAACGTTCCATCCGCAGGATTCCCTGTCGCATTGCATCCGCAATCTCATTGGGCAGACAATCATCCAAGGCGCAGGGCGTCACACCTGGGCGGTAAGTCGGCTGCACATCTCCAAGTTGTTTGGACACCTGCTGCTTTAAAAAATCTTCCACACGCTGCACCGGAGCGGCGTAGCCTCCCCCGCCCAATCGATAGGCGTTCTCCTCCAAACGGCGCTGAAACTCCACGCCTGCCAGAGGCGATTCCGAGCCGTAATCCTCCGGCCCCACGCCGACCAGCAAAGCGGCGTTGGCATTTTTTCCGTCGCGGGCAAAATTGCTCATTCCGTTTGTCACCAGGCGGCCCTCTTCGCTGGCCGCCGCCACCACACTGCCCCCGGGACACATGCAGAAGGTATAAACGCCACGGCCATTTTCAAGGTGCACCGCCAATTTATAGTCCGCCGCTCCCAACGCCGGATGCTTTGCAAAACCGCCGTATTGCGCCCGATTGATCAATGCCTGCGGATGCTCGATGCGGGCTCCTACGGAAAACGGCTTTGGTTCCATGGGAAGACCAAGTCGCTCCAACATGGAAAAGGTATCCCGCGCGCTGTGCCCCACCGCGAGCACCACATGACTGGTCTCCAGTACATAGGGCGTCCCACTCTTCGGCTGGACGCGGATACCCGTGATACGATTTTCCCGAAGCATCAGCTCCGTGACAGTCGATGCAAACCGCACTTCGCCGCCCAATTTGCAGATCGTCTCCCGAATGGTCCTTACCGTCCGCGGAAGGCGGTCCGTCCCAACGTGCGGTTTTGCCATATAAAGGATTTCCTGCGGCGCGCCCGCTGACGCCAATTCCTCCAGCACCTTGCGGGCGCGCGGGTCCTTTGTCCCCGTGTTCAGCTTTCCATCGGAAAATGTGCCCGCACCGCCCTCTCCAAACTGCACATTGCTCTGTGGATCCAGCACGCCGGTACTCCAAAAGCGTTCGACGGATTCGGCGCGTTTTTCCACGCTCTCTCCCCGCTCCAGCACAATGGGCCGCTGGCCCGCCTGCGCCAGAATCAGCGCTGCAAACAACCCTGCGGGACCAAGGCCCACGACAACCGGCCGCTCTGGCAGGGGACGGCTCTTCGGCAATACATAGCGATAGGGAACCGCCTCTGTGATCTTTTTATCACCCCGGATACGCGCGCGGCTACATTCGCACTCCACCGTACAGGTAAAATGCACATCGTTCTTTTTGCGCGCATCCACGGATTTTCTGCGCAGCGTCAGATTCCGCACCTCTCCGGGGGATACGCCCAGCCGCTTTGCCGCCAGATCATGCAAATCCTCATCCGTCCCGTCAAGCGGGAGTGCCATCTCAGAAATTCGATAGAACATTTCTATTCCCCCTTCAACAACGAACGTGCGCAGGCGCGTCCCGCGATGCTTCCCGTGCTCCAGGCCCAATGGAGATTATATCCACCGCAGTCTCCGTCCACATTGAGCAACTCCCCCGCCAGATAAGCTCCCCTGCATTTTCTCGATTCCATCGTCCGGCAGTCGACCTCGGCCAGCGGTACGCCGCCCGCCGTCACCTGCGCGCTGTCCCACTGCATCAGGCCAAGCACAGGAAAGCAGAAATGCTTCACCGTTTTGCTCACCACGCTCAGTTGTCCTTTTGAAAACTGTGCAATTGTCTTTGGTAAATTGGGAAACACGGTCCGTAAAATTTCCCGGCCAACCGTCCGATTCAGGATGCCGCCCAGCAATTCGTTGGCCGGCATGTCTGGCAGCTGCGCGGCAGCACTTCGGAGCATCACAAAAATCTGCTGCTCCGTATATTCTGGCATCAGATCCAGTGCAAT
>DBFXIC010000404.1:0-8996 GCA_048455095.1 Anaeromassilibacillus sp. | reverse complement strand
ATGACACTTCCAACAATAAAACGCAGCATTTCGAGCAAATCTGTTTTCCTTTTGCTGGGAGGGAGTCCGGACGGCGTGCCCTCCACTTTCCTTCTCCGCCCCCAAGCGTCTGCCAAGCCACTGTATTGGCTTGGCAATGCGGCCTCTACAAACGAAATATCGCATAAGATTTGCAGTTTATACACCTAAAAGGTGTACAATGCTGAGGTGGAATCGCAGAATCTATCAGTTTATGACAGTATAAAGACAAAGGTTTTCCGGGCTTGAACGGTTACCTGATACGGCTTATGACGGCTTATGATAGACAGGCGTATTCCGCGAGCCTGGCAACGGCGCTCCGCTGCTGATCGAGCAGACTATGCGCGTAGCAATCCAACGTTGTTTTTGCGGAGCTGTGGCCCAAAAGCTGGCTTACGGTCTTTATATCCACACCCATCTCCAGATGCCGGGTGGCGTAGCTATGCCGCAGGGTATGGAAATGCACGCCCGTAATGCCCAGCTGATTCACAACGTCTGCAAAATGGCGCTGAATGGTACGCGGATCGGCAGCACGCATCCCCGTGCGGAACACATACCCCGTGGACAATTCCACAGGCGGCTGCTGTTGCATGCGTTTTTTCAACCTTTCCAAAAGAAAGGCAGGAATGGGAATCGTACGGCACGAGCTGTAGGATTTGGGCGAACCGATCATGAGGTGGGTTTTCGTGCACGCTCCGGTCAGGCAGTCGCTGCAATCCATCCGCTTCAGCCGCTGCACGGTCCGGCAGATTGTAGCCGTTCCGTTTTCCCAGTTGATATCCGTCCATCGCAGCCCGCAGATTTCTCCCAGGCGCAACCCCGTATACCTGGCGAAAAGCGCGGTCAGATCTTCCTGCTGACTTAGCGTTTTTTCCACACGGCGTTGTTCTTCACGGCTCAACACGCGCTGCTGCACCCTCTCTCCCCGCATCACACGAATTTTTCTGCACGGATTTCGAACGATGAGCCCATCGTCGAGCGCCGCTCGCATCGCGGAGGAAAGCAGCCGGTATATGCCTCTGACCGTATTCTCTCCCAAGCCCTTTTCATGCAGGCATTCCAGAAACGAATAAACAGTCATGGGGGTCACCGCCGTGATTTTCATCTTTCCCAGGCAGGGCAGGATATGCCGGTCCATCTGGTTCAGATAGGTCAGATAGGAGGAAGTCTTTATAACGCCAAGCAAATCGGTTTCCATCCAGTACTGCATCCATTTTTCCACCGTTATCCCACGGAAAACCGTCTGCATATGGGCAGGTTTCTGAAACTCGGCCTTTTTTTCCAGCAACCTCATCTTTACATCCGCATAATGCATACCATACACATATCCAAATCTTGTGGCCCCGTTGGCCTTTTTACCGGTTACATATCGTCCCTCATACCGTCCATCCTTACGTTTGTAGATGTTCTCTCCATGCCGTGCCATAATGCACACCTCCTGATAAATAAATTTGGTAAAGCATTTTTTGCTTTTCCGTCACGTGTCCGGGCGCATGAATCGCAGCGCCGTATGAAAGCCGAGCCGACGGGGTTTTTGACGGCTTATTCGTGAAATGCTTTTTTGGATCGCATGACACCGTTCCATAAAAGAAACGGCAGGAAATGAAATACATTTTTAATGAGCGCGCCCATTTTTTGTTGTTTCAATGAAGTCTGTATGGTATAATATGTATGCTAGGGGTTTATGTAGGCTGCTCTTTTTCACAAATGAGCAGTTTGACGTGGAATGATAGATTCTGCGGCATCTGTGTCACATGCAGATAGCCTTTTCCCACCTCCTCCACGCCTTGTTTTCCGGGGCGGATCGGGGCTTGTTTGCTGTGGTTTTTTGATTCACCTCCTTTCATTGCGGACAGCCGGCCGATTTCTGGCTTTCACGCAGACCCAGCCAATGCTGGCCGCCGGAAAAATGTTAAAAAGGATAGAAAAAAGGTTATTCTCGCAGGAGAATAACCTCAGGCTACCGTGGACCGGCTTTGCTACAGGGGATGTTTCAACTCTCCACGCCAGATAAGCAAGACGGCCTCATCCTGGAGCAACGCGCCTGTGGACAGAAAAACCGTGACTCCGAAACCGGAATCACGGTCGATTAGGTATATAATTAGGAGTTTTCCGCGTTGATCTCGAAATAGCTCTGCGGATGATTGCACGTCGGGCACACATCCGGAGCCTTGGTGCCCACGACGATGTGCCCGCAGTTTCGGCATTCCCAGATTTTTACCTCGCTCTTTTCGAAGACCTTCATGGTTTCCACATTGGCCAACAGCTTGCGGTAGCGTTCCTCATGGTGCTTTTCGATAGCGGCAACCAGGCGGAATTTTGCGGCCAGCTGCGGGAATCCCTCTTCTTCCGCGGTCTTGGCAAAGCCGTCGTACATGTCGGTCCACTCGTAATTTTCGCCCTCGGCGGCGTGCAGCAGGTTCTGGGCGGTATCGCCGATGCCCTGGAGCTCCTTGAACCACATCTTGGCATGCTCTTTTTCGTTTTCAGCAGTCTTGAGGAACAGGGCTGAAATCTGCTCGTATCCTTCCTTTTTGGCTACGGAAGCGAAGTAGGTATACTTGTTGCGGGCCTGGGATTCGCCGGCGAAGGCCGCCTCCAGGTTCTTCTCCGTCTGCGTTCCGGCGTAGGGATTGGCTGGGGCTGCCTCCTCGATTTTCTCAAAGGAACTCGCGGGCTGTTTGCACACGGGGCACTTGAAATCCGGCGTCATGGGGCCCTCATGAATATAGCCGCAGACCTTGCATTTCCATTTTTCCATCTTTACCGTCTCCTTTTTCTCTGTGGTATCGTTGTTGGGAATCAGCCGGAGCAGCTCCGCGGCCGCATCCGCCGGGAACCCCTCGCCGGGAGGATTGGCGATCAATTCTTGCAGCAGCTCATGGGCATTCCCGCTTTGCGGCAGCATGTAGCCCGCCTCCCTGAGGATATCTTCCGCCACCAGGCGGCTGGATTTGGCAATGGCCTTGGAAAGACGGCGCAGACCGTCCTTTTCCGTGGTCTTTGCAACCTGAATCGCGGCCTGTTCCTCCTGGGCCTTGGCCTGCGCGAGGGCATTGGCCGCCGCCACAACCTCCTGCGCCTTCTTCTGCTGAGGCGGGTAATCCACCGGCACCATGCTGATGGCCTTGCTGGGACACGCCTCTGCGCACACGCCGCAGCCGGTGCATTTGCCGGTATCGATGATGCTGTTCTCCGTATCTGTCGCGCCCACGGGACAGACATACAGGCACAGGCAATCCTTGGTGCACAGGCGCAGATTTCTCACAGCGATCTTTTTCATGCCTTATGCCCTCCCTTCGATCTTTACAAATTTCCAGTCCGGCACCTTGCAGACCGGACAGAGCGCCGGAGCGCTCTTGCCCACATAGATAAAGCCGCATACGGTGCACACCCATACGTCGTTTTCCTCAAGAAACGCCTCGCCCTCCTGCTCGTAGCGGTTCAGCAGGGACTGGACCATACGCGTGACCTTCTCGCCCCACACGCAGATGCGCCGGGTTCCGCGGTCCTGCGCCTCAAGGGCGGCGGCGGTCAGGCCGGGATAGCGCTCCGACAGATCGGCGTCGATCAGCCGGGCTACGAGCTTTTCGTCGGCGTCGCTCACCTGTGGCGCGGCGGCGGCAAAGTAGTCGGCGATTTCCATGAACAGGGCCTGTTCTCTGGGCTTGTACTGCTTTTCACAGCCGCGGGCAAGGTTGGAAAACAGCGCGGCCATCGCTCCCGGAGAGAGCTTCTGCGCGTCTGGATCTATCGAGACGGGCTTGCGGGAAGCCGGAGCAGCCGGCTGCGCGGCTTCAGGGACGAACGCGCTCTTTGGCGCGCCGCACAGGGGACAGACCCAGCTGTCCGGCAGCTGTGCGAAGGGAACGGCTTCCCTTGCTTCGTCATACACATAGCCGCAGATGGAGCATACGTATTTCATGGCGGTTCCCTTCCTCACGCCTTCCAGAGGCTGTGCAGATTGCAATAGGCGTAAACGGCTTCCACCTCGTCTCCCTCGCAGATGGCAAAGCATGCCTTGGGCGCGTCGCCGGGCTTGAGGGCCTTGCGCTGATTGCCTTGACGGGTCTGCAGGGAGATCCACTCGATGTAGTGCTCCGGCTGCATGGGATGCTCCGCTGCTCCGACCGTGACATGGACGGTATTGCCCTCCACCGTATAGACGGGCACATGCTTTTCGACGGCAGCATCCGTCGTGCCGGGGATGATTTCCTTCATTTTTTCTCCGCAGCATACCACCGGCACGCCGCTATCCCTGACCATGGCGATGATGTTTCCGCAGTGCTCACAGATGAAAAACCTTTGTTCCATGATTCCAGCCTCCTTCATTTCCAAGCGCACGACAGGAAGACCTTTGCGTCGCATCCCTTCCGGCAGGGGCTTTGCAAAGCGTCTGTGGTTACAATCTCCGCGGTGAGATAAGTATACCATGTTTTCGGACGGGTGAAACGAGGAATCCAGAAATAAAGAAATTTCAGCGGCAGGGGGTGCGCAGGGCCTGCACGTTGCCCAGGTCTGTTTTAAGGCAGCAGGCAACGTCGCATTCCTACATACCACCGCCCTTGACAACCCTCTGCACATCTGGCACAATATCTGATATACGGCATTCTTGCGACAGCGCAGCCCGGAAGCACGGCAAGAGCAGGCGCAGCATGGACTTTTGGTTCGGATTGCAAGGTCCGGCCTTGTGGGGCGTGGAAATATCCACAACGTCTTTTTTCTTCCTATCTATCATCGAAAGCTGTGTCCTCACGTCCCTCACCCTTGAAGCGAACGAAGGAGCACGATATTCTCCATAACGGATCAAACTGTCCCTGATTTTGCTGACGATGACCAAGGAGGACGGTTTTTCATGGATATGAACGCTTTTTCCCTGCAAAACAAAATCGCCTGGGTCACGGGCGGCTCCTACGGCATCGGGTTTGCCATCGCGGAAGCATTTGCCGCTGCGGGCGCGACCATCGTCTTTAACGACATCTCTCAGGAGCTGGTGGACAAGGGGCTGGCCGCCTACGCCCAGAAGGGCGTCAAGGCCCACGGCTACGTCTGCGACGTGACCGATGAAAGCGCGGTGCAGGCCCTGGTGGCAAACGTGCAAGACGAGGTCGGCATCATCGACATTCTGGTCAACAACGCGGGCATCATCAAGCGCATCCCCATGACGGAGATGAGCGCCGACGATTTCCGCAAGGTCATCGACGTGGACCTCAACGCCCCCTTCATCTGCGCCAAGGCCGTCATCCCCGCGATGATCAAGAAAGGTCACGGAAAAATCATCAACATCTGCTCGATGATGTCCGAGCTGGGCCGCGAAACCGTTTCCGCCTATGCCGCGGCCAAGGGCGGCCTGAAGATGCTCACGCGCAACATCTGCTCCGAATACGGCGCGTACAACATCCAGTGCAACGGCATCGGGCCGGGCTATATCGAAACGCCGCAGACCGCGCCCCTGCGCGAGCGGCAGCCCGACGGAAGCCGGCATCCCTTCGATCAGTTCATCGTTTCCAAAACCCCCGCCGCCCGCTGGGGTACAACCGATGATCTGCAGGGACCCGCCGTGTTCCTGGCCTCCGACGCTTCCAACTTCGTCAACGGCCATGTGCTCTATGTGGACGGCGGCATCCTGGCCTACATCGGCAAGCAGCCGTAATTCCTTTTCTCCAACAAGCCGCCTGATTTCCAGACGGCTTGTTTCGCGTTTGAAGGCAGTCCAGATTTTCAGAAGGGAGCGCCGCGCCCGTCGCGCGGGAAAATGCCATGAGTTTTGATGAACGCCATTTGAAGGACCCGGCCTGTTTTCAGGAAAACCGGCTGGCCGCGCATTCCGACCATATCGCCTACGCCGGCATGGAAGAGCTTGCACGAGGGGAAAGCAGCCTGCGCTGGCCGCTGGACGGCCTGTGGAAATTCTTTTGCGCCCGCAACGAAAGCCAGGTCATCCCCGGCTTTGAAAGCAGCGGCTATGACTGCCATCCCTGGGCGGATATCTCCGTGCCCGCGCATATCCAGCTGGAGGGCCATGGCGCGCCCCAGTACGTCAATGTGCAGTATCCCTGGGACGGCGTGGAGGATGTGCCCCTTGGAGACGTGCCGCGCGAGCACAACCCCGTGGCCTGCTATGTCAGGTATTTTTTCCTGCCTGAAGCCATGTGCGGCCAGCGTGTGCTGGTGCGCTTTGAGGGCGCGGAAAGCTTCGTGGCCGTGTGGCTGAACGGCCATTATGTGGGCTTTGCCGCGGATTCCTTCTCCCCTGCCGAATTTGAGCTGACGCCCTATCTGACCGGCGGCGAAAACAAGCTGGCCTGCCGGGTGTATCGCTGGAACGTCGGCAGCTGGCTGGAGGATCAGGACTTCTTCCGTTTCTCCGGCCTGTTCCGCAGCGTTTCCTTGATTTGCATCCCCAAGGCGCATCTGTGGGACATCCGCGTTCAAACGCTGCTGGATGATGCCTATACCGACGCCACCCTTGCGCTGGACGTGTTGCTGATGCTCGGCGAGGGCGGACAGGGCGCTACCCTGCACGCGGCGCTCATGGACGGCAAAGTCGTGCTCGCCGAGGCGCATGGCGGCGGCGAGAGGCAGCGCTTCGAGCTGACCGTCCGCAGGCCGCAGCTTTGGAGCAGCGAATCGCCGCGGCTGTACGACCTTCTATTGACCGTGCTAGACGCACAGGGCGGCGTGGTGGAGGTTGTGCGTGAGCGTGTGGGCTTCCGCCGCTTTGAAATGAAAGGCGGCGTGATGTGCCTCAACGGGCAGCGAATCGTTTTTAAGGGTGTAAACCGGCATGATTTCTGCGCCGAGACGGGCCGTGCCGTGCGCGAGGAGACCATCCGCCGGGATCTTGTCACCATGAAGCGCAACAACATCAATGCCGTGCGCACCAGCCACTATCCCAACCAGCGCGCCTTTTACGCCCTGTGCGACGAGCTGGGCCTGTATGTAATCGACGAGGTCAACCTGGAAACCCACGGCGTATGGGAACCGATCATGCAGGGACGGCGTCCCGTGTCCTACGCCCTTCCGGGGGATCGCATGGAATATCTGCCCCGGTTGACAGACCGCGTGGACTCCCTGTTTGAGCGGGACAAGAATCACCCCTGCGTGCTGATCTGGAGCTGCGGAAACGAATCCTTCGGCGGCAGAGTGATCTATGAGCTGAGTCGCCATCTGCGCGCGCTCGACCCCACCCGGCTGGTGCATTACGAGGGCATCGCCAACGACCCGCGCTATCCCGAAACCAGCGACATGGTCAGCCGGATGTATACGCCGGTTTCAGAGATCCGCGCCTATCTGGCAGAGCGCCGCGAAAAGCCGTTCATCATGTGTGAGTATTCGCACGCGATGGGCAATTCCTGCGGCGCCATGCACAAATACACCGAATACGCCTACGAGGAGCCGCTCTATCAGGGAGGCTTTATCTGGGATTTCATCGACCAAAGCCTGCTGCATAAGGACCGCTACGGTCAAGCCGCCTACGGCTACGGCGGCGACTTTGACGACCGCCCGTGCGACTACAACTTTTCCGGCAACGGCATCGTTTACGGGGACGGAACCGAAAGCCCAAAGATGCAGGAGGTCAAATACAACTATCAGAACATTGTGGCCCGCGTGAGCGCGACGCGCGCGGTCATCACCAACCGCAGCCTGTTCACCCCGACCTCGGCCTTTGCCTGCGTGGCGACGCTGGCGCGGGACGGTGTGGTGATGGAGACGGCGCACATGCGCGTCAACGTGCCCCCGATGAAGAGCCAAACCTGCCGTCTGCCCTTCAAAAAGCAGACGGAGCCCGGAGAATATGCCGTCACCCTGTCCTTCCGGCTCAAGGAGGACACCCCCTGGGCGCGCAGCGGCCATGAGGTCGCCTTCGCGCAGGGCGTATACAGGGTGAAGGGCGGCGCGGCGCGGCCTGCTTGCCGGCCGCTGCGCGTCATCCGCGGCGATTTCAATACCGGAGTGGTGGGCGACGGATTCCGCGTTTTGTTCAGCGATCTTTCCGGCGGTCTGGTTTCCTATGTCTACGGCGGCAGGGAGATGCTCAAATCCATTCCGCGTCCCAACTTCTGGCGCGCGCCCACCGACAATGACCGCGGCAACGGCATGCCCCAGCGCTATGCGCAGTGGAAAATCGCCTCGCTGTATGCGTCTGTCAAGGGCACGCCAGGGCTCGCGCGGAAAAACGCGCACCCCGCGGCCACGGAAAACGCGGACGGTTCCGTTTCCATCGCCTACGCCTATGCGCTGGCAACCTCGCCCGCCGCGCAGTGCTCCCTGCGCTACACGGTGTATCCCTGCGGGACGGTGCGCGTCACCCTGACCTACGACCCTGTGCCTGGCCTTTGCGACATGCCGGAATTCGGTGTGCTGATGAAGCTGGACGCGGATGTTCGCCGCGTGCGCTACTATGGCCTGGGGCCGGAGGAAAACTACATCGACCGCTGCCGGGGCGCGCGGCTGGGCATTTTTCAAACCACGGCCCAGGACAATCTGGCCCGCTACCTCGTGCCGCAGGAGTGCGGCGCGCGCACCGGCGTGCGCTGGGCCGAGGTGACGGACGCGCGCGGCCGCGGCCTTCGCTTTACGGCGGACGGCGACATGACCTTCTCCGTGCTCCCCTATACCCCGCACGAGCTGGAAAGCGCCACGCACAGCTACGAGCTGCCGCCGGTTCACTACACGGTGGTACGCTGCGCCATGCAGCAGATGGGCGTGGGCGGCGACGACAGCTGGGGCGCGCGCACGCATGAGGAATATCTGATCGACGTATCGCGCCGCCTCACCTTCTCCTTTTGCTTCCGGGGGATCGTGTGAAACAGCCCCCGCCGCGCATGCTCCGGTTCTAATCTACAAAACAGCCTTGCTTCAGGCAGCGCCCGAAGCAAGGCTGTTTGTTGTGGAAGGCCGCTCGCCCGTGGAGCCGGGCGGGCGGTCGCTGGTTCCGGGTTATTGGGCCGCCTCGGTCAGGCACTGGGTTACGG
>DBFXIC010000403.1:0-11869 GCA_048455095.1 Anaeromassilibacillus sp. | reverse complement strand
CTATTTGCATCGCATGTGATGAGCGGAAAAATCCACGGGGTGCACTTCACGCCCGCTTGGCCGCTGAACTTTGATATGGGTTCCACTACAGAGTAAATATACCCCAGCAGCAGCAGCAAAACACAAATCACCCTTGGATTCCTTTTCCATTGAAAAAAGTTAAACCGGCAGCAAGTCATTATTTTTTTCATTTTTCTATCCTTTTGCATAAACTTCTACCACACAACTTCATGAAAATGAGACAAAGCATACCTGTTATAGAAAATACATAAATGAACCAAATATATGGACTCCCCATATTGCATCTACCGCTGTATATTGCTGTTAAATCGAAACAATTCGGTATCCGCAGCTTAGAACTAACAAAAGACAATGCAAACCAGAGTATGACCGGAGAGACCACCGTAACAAAACGATTGGGAATCAAAGTTGATAAATAGAATGCAGCTAAAGCAAACAATGCATTCCGCATAAAGAGAACAAGTATACTGAACACAAAATACTGTATATAGTCTTGCGGACGGATAAAATCCCTTAACGCCCCCATCACCAACCTTGTTCCACTTTTGTCCGCATCGAACCACGTCCTCTGAATGCCCAAAGAGCCAATAAAGAAAAGATCTCCAAAGACAGCCGCCATGCCACCGGAAATCATGGTCGAAAGGCACCTAACACTGCTGTACTTTTTTAATCCGATCCGAATATCATAATACCAGAATGCTTTTGTATTCCATTCGTCACAAAAATATGTAGCACACAAGGCCGCTGAAACGGCCAGGGAAAACTGGCGAAAAATTGTCAGATGGGACAGGCTGTAATAATAAACGACGTCAGAGGAACTGATTTTAAAATCATCCCATATACCAAACCAGAGAAAGAAAACAATCAGGCCAATGCCTCCCCAAAAGTCTCGGCTTTTGATCAATCGCAACAAATCCATTTTTAACATATTGCGTGAAGTATGCATCGTTTCCCTCATTTCTGAACGTTCAGGCACTTCAACAAATTTTTTGGACGGGCCGACGTCTGTTTCCAACCGGTTTCATTCCATTGCAATTTTTCAAAGGATTTCTTTCCCGGTGATTGCATTGATTAAAACGTACGTTTCCTTTTTGCCCTTGTTCCCTTCCGCACCGAGAACCGTAATCTCTTCTGTTGTATCAAAGGCCCATACGGGGGTCAATACGAATTGATTTTTGCTGTTGTTTATAATCTCAGGAATATATAACAAGGACATCTCCTCCACTGCGATGGGATTGGAAAGGATCATCTGATCATACTTATTTTTTAGGATCTGGATTGCCTGTTCCGCAGGAAGAATCGTTTGCTCCTCTTCCCTGTTTTTGACCGTATAATGACTTGATACCGACAGATATTCAATTCCACTACGTGACAGCACAATCTCTGCCGAAGCGCCCGTCACATAGGAATCGTCGTCGGGGGAACCATGCGGATATGAAAAAACATTAATCCCATCCAATGTCTCGCGTAAGATGAAATAATAGCAGTCATCGTCTTCCGTGTACTGTATATGAAACGGGACCCGTTCGTTTTTTCCCTTATCAAACGTCTCGGCCTCTCCCGCCGCCGACTGCGCGTCATGCTCTTTCTGCAATTGACGATGATCCAAAACATACGTCTTTTCGATGGTCATATTCTCTACCTTGAGGTCGGAGAGCCAAGTAAACACTTCTTCAATTGCATCTTCCTGCTTCATAAAGGGAAGGTCTTCATCGGAGCCAAACTGGCCGCCATTAAAATGAACGGAATTTTCTTGCAAGTATACCGTCGGGTCTATTTTTTCAAGATATTTACTCGTAGCAAACATCATGTTTCCACCCTCGATCACGGTGAGAAAGGCATGATCGGAAGTGGTACAGGTGTGCCCTTCCGGTATTTCTTCCTCTGTCTTGAGCTCTTTCCTCTGCAAAAGAACGTCTTTTGTCTGCGGCCATGCAAACGTTGTCTTTTCAACCGCATAGCTGGCATATTGCCCTCTCTCCGGATTTTCAACCGGAGGCAGTTTCAGCGTTACAAACTCATTTAAAATTTCCCCTTCAACGCCCTTTGGGGCATCGGGTAGCGTAGGAGAAGAAACCCCCTCTGCATTTTCAGCGCATCCCATCGCAAAAAAACAAATGCAAACTGCTAAAATGAAGCAAACCATTTTGCGCTTCAAGAATCATTCCTCCTTTAATAAGCAAAGGGGGAATCATTTCTGACTCCCCCTTCGAAAAACACTTACGGAATCCACTCTCCGCTAACACCAAGACTATAATCGCCGGCTTTGGTGTCATCGATACTGCCATACAGCCATTTTGTTCCATAATAACTCTGGCCGCTTAAATATTCGAGCGTATCCTCCGCACCATTGTTGAATGCCTTTGCTTCGGTAGCATATTGCCGCTTTTCGTTCCTTACTCTGAACACAACACCATCCTGTGACGGCCAATATGCCGAATTCCTGTCTACGGAGACCCATGCATGTAAACCATCTGCCTTTTCCGCAGGGTCCGGGGAATACGCAGATCCCCCCCTGTTTTCGATGGTAAATGCAAACGCTGTTCTTCCACGACGTGCCGCAAAAATCGCCGCATCGGTAGCCGCAAATGCCGGAATTGCACAAACTGCCACCATCGCCACTACACATACTATGGATATGACCCGTTTCAACGTCTTTTTCATCTGGTAATACCTCCTTATCATCTCGATGTTTTACATTCTTTCATAAAAAGTTTCTTCTCGCGCGCTGAGTTAAACTTTTTACACATATTTTATATTTATATACTACTTTTACAAAATTAATTTGTCAATATAAAATTATAAATTTTCATCTAAGGTTTCATTTTTGTAATAAGATGCAAAAAACCGCCGTCTTTTTCCCTTTCTAGGGTTAAAAGACGGCGGTGCTTTATTCCTGTTCCAAATTTTCCACCACGATGTGGCCCTCTGCGCGGGTGCGGTTCAGATCGATCACCCGCTGGTTGCTGCTTCCGCGGAACCGGAGGGTCAGGTCGCGCTGGTCCTCCTCATAGCGGCCGTCGATCAGCACGTCGGCCTGTCGCAGCAGCGCGTCCACAGCCGGGTCGCACTTGTCCACCAACTGCTCGTAGGTGAACCCGCTGTAGACGGTCACATCCAGGCCAAGGGCATGGATTTTCTCCGCCAGCTCCGCCAGCGGTGCGGGCTGGCAAAACGGCTCTCCGCCGCTGAAGGTCACGCCCTTGAGCAGCGGATTCTGCCGGAGCTCGTCCAACAGTTTGTCCGTATCCGCCGGATAGCCCCCTGCAAAATCATGCGTCTGGGGATTGTGGCAGCCGGGACAATGGTGCGGACATCCCTGCGTGAAGATCACGTAGCGGATGCCTTTGCCGTCCACGATGGACTCTGGCTCTACGCCACTAATTCTTAGAGAGGCCATGCTTCACGCGGTCGTGCTCCTCCGCACGCTTTGCATCGTTAAAACGGTCCATGGTGCCGACCAGATAGCCGGTGATTCTGCGGATTCTCTCAAAGCCGACGCCCTCGCCGATCAGGTTCGTGGTTACATGTGTGGTTGCCATATCATTCAAGCTCCTTTTCAGATTTTTATAGCAGTCTGTGATTCCTTCATAATCTATTTCGCATCTGGGAACGCCCGCGGTTTTGGCGCGAAGGACGATCCGTGCAAAAAGTGCAAAAACGACGGGTGTGAAACAGGTCTCAAGTCTTTCCCGCAAAGTGCGGGACGCCGGGATAGCGCTTGCGCAGCTCGTCGAGCTTCTCCGGGGAAATTCCCTCGCCCTCGTGGCGGCCGCAGCGCGGGCACACGTCATCGATGACGCCGGTGTATCCGCAGATGGGATCGCGGTCCACAGGATGGTTGACGGAGCCGTAGCCGATGCCGGACTCCTTCATGCAGCGGATGATGGACTCAAATGCATCCACGTTTTTCGCCGTATCGCCGTCCAGCTCCACATAGCTGATGTGGCCCGCATTTGTCAGCGCATGATACGGCGCTTCCAACTGAATCTTCTGGTAGGCGTTGATCGGATAATACACCGGGATATGGAAACTGTTGGTGTAATACTCCCGGTCGGTGATTCCGGGAATCTTTCCGTATTTTTTCTGGTCGATGCGCACAAAGCGGCCGGACAGGCCTTCCGCCGGGGTGGCCAGCAGGGTGAAGTTGAGGCCGCGCTTCTGACTTTCCTCATCCATGCGCTTGCGCATATAGGTGATGATCTCCAAGCCGAGCTTCTGGCTCTCCTCGCTCTCGCCATGGTGCTTTCCGGTGAGCGCCTTGAGCGTCTCCGCCAGGCCGATAAAGCCGATGCTGAGCGTACCGTGTTTGAGCACCTCCGCCACACTGTCCTCCGGCCCGAGCTTCTCGGAATCGATCCATACACCCTGGCCCATCAGGAAGGGGTAGTTGTATACCTTTTTGCTGCACTGAATCTGGAAGCGGTGCAGCAACTGGCGGATCACCAGATCGATGCGCTTATCCAAGATCTCATAGAAGCGCTTGACGTCGCCCTTTGCCTCAATGCCGATGCGCGGCAGGTTGATCGAGGTAAAGCTCAAGTTGCCACGGCCACAGGTGGTCTCATGCGTGCGGTCGTGCACATTGCCCATGACGCGGGTCCGGCATCCCATATAGGAAATCTCCGTGTCATAGTCCCCCTCCTTATAGTACTGGAGGTTAAACGGTGCATCGATAAAGCTGAAGTTCGGGAACAGGCGCTTCGCGCTCACGCGGCACGCCAATTTGAATAGGTCGTAGTTCGGATCCGTCTCATTATAATTGATCCCCTCTTTGACCTTGAAAATCTGTACCGGAAAGATTGGGGTTTCGCCGTCGCCCAAACCGCGGTCTGTGGCGAGCATCAGATTTTTCATGACCATGCGCGCCTCGGGGGAGGTATCCGTGCCGTAGTTCAAAGAGGAGAACGGCACCTGCGCGCCCGCACGGGAGTGCATGGTGTTCAGGTTGTGCACCAGCGCCTCCATTGCCTGATATGTCGCATCGTTCGTACTGCTGGTTGCGGCCTCAACCGCATACCGGTGCGCTAAACGGGCTTCTTCCTCCGTAATCTCCTCAAAGCCGTTTTCCCGCTGGTGGCGCGGCAGATAGGCCGCTACCGCCTCGCCGTATTCGTCGGTATTGCCGAGCGTCACCGGGCCGGGCAGATCCTGCTTCACCGTTGCGGCCAGCGCCTTGGCGTCGTCCATGGACAGACCCTTGCAGATATGCAGATATTTTGCCAATTCGCGGTAATACGCTTTTCGGAATGTCTTTGCCACGCCCGGCGCCATGGAGTAGTCGAAATTCGGGATGCTCTGGCCGCCGTGCATTTCATTCTGATTGGCCTGGATGGCGATGCACGCCAACGCCGCATAGCTGCGGATGTCGTTCGGTTCACGAAGGAAGCCGTGCCCTGTGCAGAACCCGCCCTTGAAAAGCTTGAGCAGGTCGATCTGGCAGCAGGTTTCCGTGAGCATATAGAAATCCTCATCGTGGATGTGAATGTCGCCGTTGATGTGCGCCGAGGCAATGTCTTTGGGCAACACATAGTTGTTGATGAAATACTTAGAGCCTTCCGAACCATATTTGAGCATGGTTCCCATGGCGGTATCCGTATCAATATTCGCATTCTCGCGCTTGATGTCCACATCGCGCGCGTCCTGGAAGGTTAGCTCCTTATAGATGTCCATCAGGTCGCCTTCCGCCTGACGGATCTTTGCATGCTCCGCGCGGTACAGGATGTAAGCCTTCGCTGTCTTTGCGTAGTCCTCCTCGATCAGCATCTCCTCCACTTTATCCTGTACATCCTCTACCGTGGGGATCACGTTGTCAAAAAAGGCGTCCGCCACCTTTTTGGTCAATTTGTCGAGCGCCGCGCCGGTCATTTTTTCCTCCTCGACGGCGGTGTTCGCCTTAAAAATTGCGTTGCGAATCTTTTGGGCGTCAAAATCCACCACAACGCCATTGCGCTTCTTTATCTGAATCGCCATTCATTTCATCCTTTCTTTCCAAGACGCACCGCGTCTTTTCGCAAACACGCGGTGTCTTACACACCTGCGGCATAACCATTTGGGGCAACTTTCTAAAAACAGCCCACTCACACCCCGCAGGAAACCCTACACAACCGTCCGGGACGCACAGTGGGCATACAATGCCTTTTCGCGCCTACGGCGGTAACCATTTCGGACAACTTTTTAAAGCAACCGTGCCGTCAGTCCGTGCAAAATCGGGAGCATGTTCTTTCTGTCCGGCCAACGCTCGATTGATTTCCCGCAGTAAACTTGGGGCCGGCTATGTGTCCAGACTCAGTCTGGGTGCGGATTGCATTTTACTACATATTGGGGGTCATGTCAACACATCACCCAGTATATACTATATGTCGTATTTTCTCAAAAACCTGTTTTGAAAAAGTCCCAAATCGCCGGAAACGCGCGGAAGAAGCCGTTCCTGCTCCCCGCGCGTCGATTCCGCTCTGTATCATTTGTCCCTTTTTCGTATCAAAAATTTTTTTCCAGCGATGCCGCCGCCCACTTAAAAATTTTAAAAGTCATCCGGCGGCCTTTGCCGCTGTCCCTGTTTTATCCCGACAGCACACACCCCAGGCACTCTGCCAATTGAACCGCCTGTTCCAAATCGATTTTGGTGTGCTGGAAGCGCACCTGCTTGACGTCCACGCCGTTCAGCCTCGCGCCCCGCAGGTCCGCGTCCTTTAAATTCGCGTCCGCCAGGACCGCATGGGAACAATCACAACCGCGCAGGTCCGTTTTTTCCAGATTGGCCCTCTGAAAAAAGGCGTGGGAAAAACACACTCCGCGCAAATCCATCCGGCGCAGGTCGCAGCCGTCGAACACGGTATCCGAAAAGTTCCCGCCCCGGATAACAAACCCAGTCAGATTCGCACCGGCAAAGCTGCTGCCGCTGCACTTGCAGTTCTCCATCTCCGCGCTGAACAGGCTGGCCCCGTTGAACATGCAGTTCTGAAACAGGGAGGAGCTGTGCGCGCTCCCGTTCAGGGAGGCAAAGGAAAAATTGCAGTTCAAGAACGCGCAGTCCCGAGTGACCAACCCGCCCATGTCCGCGCCGTGAAACCGGCAGTTGACAAAGCGGAGGCCGCGGAGCTCCCGGTCCGCAAATGCCGCGTCCCCCAGGTCCTGCCCTTCGTACTGTTTAGAGGTAAAATCGCATTCCGCCATGGCATCGCTCCCCTTAAGGCTTGCGCAGGCGCGGCACAATCAGCACCGCGATCAGCCAGAACAGTTCAAACAGCAGCAGGGCCGCCGTGCTGAGCTGCTTCAAGCCCGAATAGCACGCCAGGAAGGCAACCAGCAGGAAGCCCAACACCACCGCCACGGTCTGCAGAGCGACCGCAACGGAAATGTTGCTGCGCTGGCGCACACACGCCGTCAACATCCGCATCATCGCAGTGGGGCGGCCTTTGGTCGCCAAAAGCGCATCGACGCGCTCGTCCGGCTCTTTGACCAGCTCTTCATATTCCTGGCCCAGACGTTCCGGCAGGATGCGAATGCCGTGTTCATCCAGGTCGAACACCTGCGCCAACAGGCGCGGTGTGACGTTCGGGTCGCAGGTCCGCACGATCAGGCTGATGCCGTTGTCCTCCATGCGGCGCAGTTCGGCCGCGCGGCGGCGGTCGGAGTTGTAAGAGGTCACAAACATCGCCACCAAGTCCCCGCCGGAGGCCAGATAAACCACCTGCTTGCCGCCGAGCAGATATTTTTCCTCATAATCCTTGGAGGGCGGCTCGATGCCATAGCCCTTCATCAACTCGCGGTTGCCCACCAGAATGCGCCGGCCGGACACCCAGCCCACAACGCCCCTGTCGTCCTCATAGCTGAGGTTCTCGATCTTGGGCAACATGTCGTGGTGGCTCTTGATGATCTGATCGAACAGATCGCTGAGCGGCCCGCCCGTCGCGCACATCAGCGCGGTGGCGTCCACAATCGCGTCGTCGATCCGCTGGCCACCGAAGGTCTTGATGCCGTTCAGGATCACCGTTCCCTTGGGGAACAGATCCTTCGCATCCAGCACAACTGCGTTTGCCGTGGAGAAGTGATCCACGGCGGGATAGCCGACCACCATCGCGCCGCAGCGCGTCGCAAGCTTGCTCAGGCGCGCGAGCGGCAGATTGACGCTCAGCATATTCACCATCGGCACACTGATGCAGGCGGCGGCCGCAAACACCGTGATCGCGCCGATCACATCCTGATTCAGGTAATAATAGACGATGCACAACGCCAGCGACAGGATCGCACCAATCGGGGCGATGATATGCGAACTCTGGTCGCTCGGGTCGTTCTCATAGCTGAGGCTGAGGAAATGTTTTAAAAAGCCCGCCCGATTCTGGTAGGCGATCGCGGGGGTGTCGGCCACGACGCCCTTTGCCATCTGCAACGCCGTGTTGTGGTCGTCAAAATATTGTACCGCGTACTTTTGATCCGGAGAAGCCACAAAGTGGAAGTTATGCCGGATGCGTTTGATCAGGGAGAATTTGCCCGCCGTATTCAGAAACAGCGCGGCACAGGCCAGCGCCGCATACGCGTGGACGCCGGATGACGCGATACTCTCCGGCGCGAACAACAGCGCCACGCTTTGAATCAGCGCCGCAATCGCCGCGACGGCGACGCCGCTGTCGGAGTTTGCCTGCAAGCTGACCATGGATTTGATCCCATTGAAGATCGTCACGGAACAGAACAGCGACGCAATCCCCAAAAAGACCAGATTGATAATCAAATAGGTCTGCGTCGGGATGGCAAAGCGGACGGCCTCCGGCAGAAGGCTCGTCATCTCGCCCAGCACGCCCATGAGCAGCAGCAGCACGGTGAGAATGCCGGTGACCGTCAGGCGCAGGGTGAGTTCCCGCAGGCTGGAGCCGAGCTCATGCGCAATCGAGGGCGCATCCGATGGCTTCTGGTAGTCGTCCAGCTCGTCGGGTTCCTCCGGCAGGTTGTCCTGCGGATCGTTATCCGGCTCTTCCTCCCCCATAATGGAAAATTTCTTCTTTTTCTTCGGTGCAGGTTCCTCTTCCTCGGGTTCATCGAGAGCGGGTTCCTCCGCGCGGACGAACGTTTCAGATGGAAGCGGAACTTCATCCAACGCCTGCGTATCCCAAATGCGCGCCGTCGGCTCTTCTGCCGCCGGTTCCTCCTGGGGAGGCGTTTCCTTTTGCGGCTTGGCGGGCGCTGGCGCCTCGTCCATCTTTGGAATTGGCGCGGTGTGCAGCTTAGCAGAAGGTTTTGGGTAGGTCTTGGCCTCTTTCAGGATGACCTCTGCGTAATCGTGCAGCTCCACCACATGGATAGGGGTAATGCCTGCCGGACGGTAGTCCGCACGGCGCACCTTTTCCCCCGGCTTGGTCTGTGCCGGTTTCTCCTGTGGATATGTATCCGCCGAAGCGGATTCCTGTGCGCTGATCGGCGTCACAGAGGGCTGCACCCCGGGCTGCGCGGGTATCTCCGGCGTTGCTGTGGGCGCGGCCGGTTCCGTATGCACGGGCGATTCCGGCGTAGAAACCGGGGCAGCCGGCATTTCGGCTGGGGTGTTCGGCGCCTGTTCCGGCGCTTTTTTCGGCTGTGTGGGCGCTTTAGGCTCCATGGGTTTTGACGGCTCTGTAGGCTGCACTGGTTCGAACGGGTTGGTATCCTCGATCTGTGGGGGCACCGCATACCCGCCCACCGCTGGGAATTCGAACGTCTCATCCTCTGCGGGCAAATCGGGCGCGGAAGCCCCTTTTTCGTTTTTCTTCTGTACCGGGCGGGCAAAGCTGCCCATTGCCGGAAATTCAAAGGTTTCGTCTCCCACGGGGAACCCGTCCAGCAGGGGCAACGGCTGCTCCTTCTTTGCTGTGGCGGCCTTGGCAGGCTGCTTGGGTGGCTTCTCCGCCTGTTCAGCCGGCTTTGTTTCCTTTTTTGCCGCTGGCTGTGCTTTGGCAGACGGCTGCTCTTTATCCTTTTTCGCCTGTTCCGGCTCCTGATTTACCGGTTCCTTCTGGGGATGCTTTGGGAATTGAATCTCAATGGTATTGTCGTGCACCTTAAACATGCCCGTCTGGCGGGCTGTCTCTTCCATGCGCTGTTTGCGCTCCTGGTGCAGCGTCTCGAACCGTGCGGCAATCTCCGCGTCCATCTGCTCGTCTGTGGAATCGAACAAATAGGAAAAGATGGAACCCGTCTGATCGCCGACAGGTTTTACCTGCGCCCTTGTTTTTTCGTTCTTCGGTTCCGTCTTTCTACCGTCCGGCTGGATCGTCTTTTCGTACTGTTGTTTATACTCTTCCAGAGGCTTCAACTGCAATCCGTAGTAGATGTCCTCTTCCTCATTTGTAAAGACGCCGGATTGCTTTTTAAGACGGCGGCGCTCTTCTTTGATGCGCTTTTTCTCCGCCCGCCGCTCAGACCAGCTCAATTTCCGGGGCTCTTCCTCCACGGCCTCCTCCGGCTCCGCCCACTGGATCGGGTCCGCCTTGGGCGGTTCCTGCTCCATGCGTTCCGTTTTGGGCGCGGACTTTGCCGGTTCCTCCACCTTTTTCACTGCGTCCGGCTCCTTGCGCTCCGCAGATTTGCTGTTCGGTTCTTTGATAGGCTGTTGCGCGGAAGGCATCGCCGTTTCACGCACCGGCACTGCCTGGGCGCGCTCCGGGGCGGGCTTGGAATCCGCTTCCGTTGCGGGCGCTGCCTCTTCCTCGCCCTGCTGCTCACGCAAAAGGCGCGCTTCCTGCAAAATTTCTTCCACGGAAAAGTCGTCGTGGGGCATATTCGTCTTTTTATCCATTCATTGTTCCCCCTGTCTCACTTCGTCGCAATTCCGCTGCGCTGGCGCGCCACCTCATAACAGATCACGCCGCACGCAACAGAGGCGTTCAGCGAGTTTATTTTCCCCTTCATGGGCAGGGATATGACAAAATCACATTTTTCTTTGACGAGACGGCCCACACCGAATCCCTCCGAGCCGATGACCAGCGCGGTCGGGCCGGTATAATCCACCGTGCACCAGTCCTGGCCATCCATATCGGCGGCGTAGGTCCAGACGCCACGGCGCTTGAGCTCTTCCAGCGTGGACGCCATATTGGTGACGCGGACCACGGGCACATATTCCACCGCGCCCGCGGAGGCCTTGCCCACGGCATAGGTCAGGCCGACCGAGCGCCGCTTCGGGATGATGATCCCGTGCGCGCCCGCGCACTCCGCTGTGCGGAGGATTGCGCCGAGGTTATGCGGGTCTTCCAACTCATCCGCCACAATAAAAAACGGCGGTTCCCCGCGCTCCTGCGCCAATGCAAAAAGATCGTCCAGCGAGGCGTATTCCCGCACCGCGGCCATCGCCACCACGCCCTGGTGCACCGCGTTGCCGCACAGAAAGTCCAGCTTCTTGGTATCCGCCTCTTTAATCGTAATTCCCTGTTTTTTCGCCTTGGCGATCAATGCGCTCAGGCTGCCCGTATGCGCACCTCTGGCCACATACAAGCTATCGATCGACCTGCCGCTGCGCAGCGCTTCCGCGACCGCATTTCTACCCGCGATCACATCTTCGCCGCGGCGGTTCTGTTCTTCTCGATTCATCTGTTCATTTCCCTGCTTCCTGTTTAAAATCAAATCCTGTCAAACAGCGAGGCAGCGCCCGCAACGCCTTCTGGCATCCATTTTGCCGGAGGCGTTCGGCCGCTTTCCGCGTATACTCTCATTCAGCCCGTGATTCCCATTACACCCGGGCGACATTTTTCGCTATGTGGGTTTTATTATACCATAAACCCGGCCCGTCTCAAACGGGACGATTGCAACCTGGACTGCGGCGGCGGTCCGCCGCATAATTTATGGTTCAATGCTCTCTCAGCCGTCGGATGGCGGCGAGCTC
>DBFXIC010000402.1:0-3007 GCA_048455095.1 Anaeromassilibacillus sp. | reverse complement strand
GACCCAATCGCTGGCGTTGAATCACAGCGGCAACCAACGAAGGAGCTCGATCTTCAGGTGCTCAGCCCTTTTCCCGCTTTAATACCGGAATTATATCCAGAGGTGCATCCATTTCCACCCAGCTTTCACCCTGAAACACTTCCTGCGTATCGATGTTTTGCCAGCGTCCCTTGGGCAGATAGGCATTTACCTTGCGCAAACCGGCTTCCAGGACGGGAACCACCAGATAATCTGGACCAAACATGTACTGCCGCTCAAGCCTCCAGCAGATATCATCCTCTGGAAAATCAAAGAACATGGGACGCATGATGGGTTCGCCGGTTTCGTGGGTGCGCTGCATCAGCTGGCGCACATAGGGACGAAGTTTCTCTCGCAGCGTCAGGTACTTTTTACAAATGGCGTAGACTTCCTCACCATAACTCCACACCTCATTGTCCGCGCCGGATGCACACATACCGCCGCCATGGTCGCTCATGGGGGGCTGGTCATGTGGTTCGCGGTCTCCATGCAGACGCATGACGGGGCAAAAACAACCCCAGGCAAACCATCGGGCAAACAGTTCCCGGAATGCGGGATCATTGGGATTGCCGCCATGGAAGCCGCCAATGTCCGTAGTCCACCAGGGAATCCCCGCCATACCCATGTTCAGTCCCGCCGCCAGTTGATTGCGGAAGCTCTGAAAGCTGGAAGCGATATCACCGCTCCATACCAACGCACCGTAACGTTGGCTGCCAGCCCAGGCGCAGCGCAGCAGATTGACGATGCGCTCTTGCCCTTCGACACGCATGCCATCAAAGAAAGCCTTGGCGTACATGACGGGATAAAGATTGCCGACCTGCAGGTTGCTGCCCAGAGAGTAGCGGTAGTTGTCAAAGTCATATACTGTGTATTCTGGTTCGGCCTCATCCAGCCAAAACAGTCTCACGCCCTTGTCAAAGTAGTTTGCTTTGGCCTTTTGCCAAACATATTCCCGGCTTTCGGGATTGGTAGCATCAAAAAAGGTGCAGGAGCCAAGAAACTCCATCGTGGTTTTGACGCCGCGCTCACTGTGTACCAAGAGGCCACGGTCCCACATGGGTTGGTAATTTTCCGACAGCTGGTCCACCGTGGGCCATATGCTCACCATCAGGGCGATGCCCATTTGCTCCAGTTCCTGGATCATCGCCTCAGGATCGGGCCAGTATTGCGGATCGAACTTCCAATCCCCCTGAAGAGGCCAATGAAAGAAGTCCACCACAATGACGTCGATGGGAAGTCCACGCCGCTTGTACTCGCGCGCCACCTTGAGCAACTCGTCCTGCGTCTGATAACGCAGTTTACACTGCCAAAAGCCCATGCCATATTCCGGCATCATGGGAGGCTTACCCGCAACATCCATATAAGCCCTGTGAATCTGTGCGGGCGTATCGCCAGCGGTAATCCAGTAATCCAACCCTTTGGTGCTGAGGGCTTTCCAGACCGTTACGTTTTTGCCGAAGGTCACCTCGCCGATGGCGGGATTGTTCCATAGGAAACCATAGCCACGACTTGAAACCACAAAGGGAACGCTTGCCTGACTGTTGCGATGCGCCAGCTCCAGTGTGCATCCCTTGACATCCAGATCGTCCTGCTGGTATTGACCCATTCCAAACAACTTTTCATCTTTGTAGGCCTCAAAGCGGGCGATCACCTGATAATCCCCGCCCGCATGACCTTTGAACTCCCGACCGGACACTTCCAACGCGGAACAGTCCTTGCTGGTTAGATCACGGCGGTTACGGGCAAATTCCTCCAGCAGAAGCTGCCCCTTATGGTTGTAAAACACCAACTTGCCGCCTTTGGTGATTTGTGCAGTGATACGCCCATTGACAATGGCGGCCGTATCACCGTCGATGGAAACTTTAGCCTTGCACTGAACGGGTTTGTCAATCAGCGCGCCATCGCGCCCTTCCAATTTGCAGCCATATTGTACGGCACGCACACGCAGGCTGTTCTCGCCCCACGCTTCTACACAAAGTATTTCGCCGCCCATTTTACGAATCAGGCGATAATTATTCTCATTCAAAAACATCGAATTCATCCTTTCACGGCGCCACTGGTCAGACCGCTGATGATGTACTTCTGCATAAACAGGAAGATCAAAGCTACAGGGATGATTGTAACAACGGCAAATGCGGTCAAATAGCTCCATTTGGTGCCGTATTGCCCCAAAAAGTTGAAAATGCCAGCCGTGATGGGACGCATGGTCTGATCCGTGATAAAGGTCATGCCATAAGCCAGATCCCCCCACGCGTAGAGGAAAGAAAAAATGGCGCACACAACCACACCCGGCAGGGCAATGGGCAGGAAAATTAGCAGAAAGGACGTAAATCGGTTGCAGCCGTCAATGGCCGCGGCATTTTCCAGTTCGCCTGGAATGGAGCCAAAGTAATTTTTCAGGATCAGAATGGAGAAGGGAATACCAATGGTGGCATCCGCCAGAATGGGCGCAAACTGCGTGTTAAGAAGCTTGAAATCACGGAACATGATAAACATGGGCGTAAGCAGCACGCTCACAGGCAGCATCTGCGTAACAAGGAACGCGAGAACAACCGCTTTTTTTCCCTTGAAGTGATAACGGGCAATGCCGTAACTTCCGGGTACCGCCAGAAGAACGCTTATCGCCATTGCTGCCAGCGAAACGGTCAGGCTGTTACCAAATGAGCGAAACATATTAAAGTCACCCATCTCCAACTGGGCCGCGTAGGAAGCGGTATTGATAACTTCCGGCCAAAGCGTCGTGGGAACGCGGAAGATCTCCTGCTCCGTTTTTAGCGATGTAGCAACAATCCAGTATAATGGAAACAGCAGGACAACCAGCAAAAGCAGTGAAACAACGCTGAGCATCGCATCCTTGCGCACCGAGGCCTTTATCCGCAAAGGCTTTTCAGAAACAGCGGTATTCATCAGGCAACCTCCTGTTCATCAGCATAGGCAAATTTCAGGTAGATGACCGCAGCTACCATCAAGATTACGAACAGAATATTGG